>JAKEEX010000507.1 GCA_022616315.1 Myxococcaceae bacterium | reverse complement strand
GGTGCGGTAGGCGTCGTTGCCGAGCACATAGCGCTGGTCCGCGTCGATGTACGCGATGAGCGTGGGGAGGGAATCCACCACGAGCCGCAGCCGCTCCTCGCTCGTCGCGGCACGCTCCCCCGCCTGGCGCGCGAGCTCCGGCCGCTCCCCGGGGTGGGCGAGGACCGCTGCCGATGCCATTCCCATGCAGCGGGCCAGGACGAGGCCCTCGGTGGTGCGGACCTCCACCCCGCTGGCTTGCGCCATCTGCAGGATGACCTCCTGCAGCAGGGGGTATTCGCACGCCACCGCGTCCGTCGCGTAGCCGAGCCGCCGGTGCTGCTTCCCGTGCTCCCCGGCCACGTGGCTGTAGGCGGGGAGCGCCCGGAAGGCAGATGGGCCATCGGGGGAGCGCAGCGCGCGCGCCAGCTCCGCCAGCAGGGCCGGGAGCGTGTCCACGAGCTCCACGCGCGGGAGGCCAAGGCGGGGAGCAAGCGGGCGCACCTGCTGGAGCCAGCGCTCGACGATGGCGTCCTGCTGCCGCTCGAGGAGGTCCGCGAGGGTCATCTCTGAGGAATGCTGGCCAGCGCGAGGCGGACAGGGAAGGCCCTGGGCGCGCGGAGCCCGCTGACCGACAGCGCAGGGGGACGTTGCCTGTTTCGCCGTGACGAGCCTGGTGGTCCTGCGCCGCTAGGGAGGGCTCTCCTCGGTGACGGCCTTGCGTGCGTGGTGCTCCACCAGCTCGCGCAGGAACGTCATCTCGCCCGAGAGGCCGTGGACCTGCAGGCGCGCCTCGACGATGAGGGTGGCGCAGCTGGCGAAGAGCACCACGGCTCCCAGCAGGGCCAGGGTCACCGGGACCCAGGCCGGGGGCACCCCGGTGAGGGCCTCCACCCCCAGCGCGACGCTGCTGGCCACGAACACGCCGGCGGCCACGTAGAAGAGCATCAGGCTGCGCTGGAGCAGGTGGGCCCGGCGGCTGTGCGTCGCCAGCTGCGCCTGGAGCATCCGCCGGCGCTCGTCCAGGAGCTCGAGGCGTCCCCGGTCGCGGACCAGCGCCTCCATCCCATCCGACAGCCGCCGCACCCGGTCGATGATGCGCGCCAGCCTGTTGGACGTGGACAGGATGAACGTGCCGCAGGCGGAGATGAGCAGGGCGGGGGTGATCATCGCGGTGAGAACCGCGAGCGCCACGTCGAGATTGGTCGGGGTCAGGGGCGTCACCGGCATGGGTTTAGCCCCTCCGCGGATGCACGCGCGAGCGAACTCGGGCAGCGGCCGGCCGGCTCCGCCCGGCGCTGGACGCGCGGGGCGCGGGCGCGGGAGAGTGCAACGGCGACAGGCCCGGCCTGTCCCGGAGGCTGAATGCACCACATGCGATGGCCCTGGTTGAGCTCGCTGCTGCTGAGCGGCGCCCTGCTGGTGGCGACACCGGCCTGCGCCCAGACGCGCCCGTCCCGGAAGGGCGTCGAGAAGGCCCAGACGCTGGCCGCCCGGCTGGGGGCCGGCATCGAGGAGCGCACGCTCGCCAACGGGCTGAGGGTCGTCGTGTGGCCGGACCCCGACAACGCGAGCGTGGTCCTCTACAACTGGTTCCGGGTGGGCAGCCGCAACGAGGCCCCCGGCATCACCGGCCTGTCCCACTTCTTCGAGCACATGATGTTCAACGGCGCGAAGAAGTACGGTCCAGGCGAGTTCGACCGCGTGATGGAGGCGGCGGGGGGCAGCAACAACGCCACCACCTCCGAGGACGTTACCGTCTACATGGACTGGTTCCCCCGCTCCGCGCTCGAGACGATCTTCGAGCTCGAGGCGGACCGGCTCCAGCACCTGGCCATCGACCCGAAGGTGGTGGAGAGCGAGCGCGGCGTCGTCTACTCGGAGCGCCGCTCCAGCGTGGACAACGACAACGCGGGCCTGCTCGCCGAGCAGGTGCAGTCCGCCGCCTTCACCGCCCACCCCTACCACTTCCCCACCATCGGCTGGCCGTCGGACATCGAGGCGTGGAGGCAGGAGGACCTGGAGCGCTTCTTCCGCACGTACTACGCGCCCAACAACGCGACGCTCGTCGTCACCGGGGCGGTGACGCCGGCAGAGGTGTTCGCGCTGGCGGAGCGGCACCTGGCCGGAATCCCCGCCCAGCCCCCTCCGCCCGAGGTGCGCACCCGCGAGCCCGAGCAGCGGGGAGAGCGCCGCGTCACCGTCCGCAAGGAGGCCCAGGCGCCGCTGCTGCAGGTGGCCTACCACGCGTTCGCGGCGAAGGACGCGGAGGCGCCCGCGCTGGAGCTGCTGCTCGGCGTGCTCGCCGGAGGGGATGCCTCGCGGCTGCACCGCCGGCTGGTGGAGGAGGAGCGCGTGGCCATCCACGTGGACGCGTCCTTCCGGGGCGGGTTCGACCCCTCCCTGGCCTGGCTCCAGGTGGACCTGCCGCCGGGTGGGGACCCGGTGCGGGCGGAGGCGTTGCTGGACGCGGAGCTGGCGAAGGTGGTGCGCGAGGGCGTCACCGACGCGGAGCTCGCCCGGGCGCGCAACGTGGCGCTGGCGGACTTCTGGCGTCAGCTGGAGACGAACAACGGTCGGGCGCGGGCGCTTGGCACCTACGCGGTGTTCCACGGCGGCTGGCGCCAGCTCTTCGACGCGCCGGCACGCCTCGAGGCGGTGACGCGCGAGGCCGTGCAGAAGGTGGCGGTGAAGGTGCTCCGCCGCAGCAACCGGACGGTCGGAGTGCTCGTGCCGGAAGAGGCGCAGCAGACCCGCAGCACGGAGGCGGCGCGATGAGGGTAGGAGTGATGGGACTGGGGCTGGCGGTGCTCCTCGCAGCGGCGCCGGCGCTGGCAGCGGCTCCGGCGGTGGCGGAGGGCGTGAAGCTGCCCGCGGCCCGCCGGGTGGAGCTGCGCAACGGGGCGGTCGTGCTGCTCGTGGAGAGGCACGAGGTGCCGCTCGTGTCCTTCTCGGCGTGGGTCCGGGGTGGAGCGCTGGGCGATCCGGCCGGCAAGGAGGGCGTGGCGGCGCTCACCGCGGAGCTCCTGCGCAAGGGCGCCGGCAAGCGCGATGCGGTCCAGTTCGCCGAGGCGGTGGAGGGGGTAGGCGGAGAGCTGTCCGTCGCGGCCGGACGCGAGGCGCTCGTGGTGAGCGGCCAGTTCATGTCGCGCGACGCAGGCCTCATGGTGGAGCTGCTCTCGGACGTCCTCCTCCGTCCGCGCCTGGCCGCGGACGAGCTCACCCGGACGCGGGAGCGGATGGTGGCCGAGCTGGCCGCGGCGAAGGACAGCGACCCGCGCGCGCTGGGTGGCACCTACTTCCGGGCCTTCCACTTCGGGGGCCATCCCTACGGCCGTCCGCAGGGGGGCAGCGAGGCGTCGCTCGGCACGCTCACCCGCGAGGACGTCCTCGCCTACGTCAAGGCGCACCTGGGCGGGGAGCGGCTCGTCCTCGCGGTGGTGGGTGACTTCCGTGCCGATGACATGGCGCGGCGCCTGGAGGCGGCGCTCGGGGGCTGGCGCAGGGCCGCAAGCCCCGTCCCGCAGATTCCAGAGCCGCCGCGCCCGACCGGACGGCGGGTGCTCCTCGTGGACAAGCCGGACGCCACGCAGACGTACTTCTGGGCAGGCACCACCGGCATCGCCCGGGCGGACCCGGCGCGCGTGGATGCGCGGCTGGCCAACACCGTCCTCGGCGGGCGCTTCACCTCGCTGCTCAACACCGCGCTGCGGGTGAACTCCGGGCTCTCGTACGGGGCGGGCTCGTCGCTCGACATGGGGAGCCGCCCCGGGTCGGCCGTCATCGCCTCGTTCACGAAGACGGAGACGACGAAGCGCGCGGTGGACCTCGCGCTGGAGGTGCTCGGCCGCTACCGCCAGGAGGGGATGGATGCGAAGACGCTCGCCTCCGCCAAGGCGTACGTTCTCGGGCAGTTCCCCCCCACCCTGGAGACCGGCCCGCAGCTGGCGGCCAAGCTGGCCGAGCTCGCCTTCTTCGGGCTGGACGCCTCGGACGTGGACGGCTTCGCGGCGCGCGTGGCCGTGGCCAGCGCGGAGGGGGTGCGCCGCGCCATCGCGCAGGCGCTGCCGGACCCGGGGGCGCTGACGTTCGTCTTCATCGGCAACGCGGCCGCCATCCGCGAGGCGGTGTCCGCGTACGGGCCGGTGACGGAGATGCGCATCACCGAGCCCCGCTTCTCGCCGATGCCCGCACGCTAGAGGCGCACGGGCGCTGCGGCGCCGGTGCTGCTACTGGCGGCTGGAGGCCGAGGCGTCCCGGACCGGGCGGAACTCGGAGCCCGGGTGGTAGTTGGGCCAGTCCCGGGAGCTCGCCAGCTCCAGCCCGAGGCGGTAGAGCACCGTGGCGTCCTGGGCCATCCCCTCCAGGTTCCAGGTGGCCGCGTCGAACTCGTCCGCCGGTTGGTGGTAGCGGTCCTTGCGGTACGCCGCCGATGCCGCCTCGGCCGCAGCCGTGCCCCCGCTCAGCAGGTCCATCCCGCTGTCCACGTACAGCATGGGGACGCCGCGCTTGGCCATGGGGAAGTGGTCGGAGCGGAAGAAGTAGCCGGCCTCCGGGTGCGCATCGCGCGCCACCACCCTGCCACCCGCGGCGAGCAGGCGCTCCAGCCGGCCCTCGAGCTCGCTCTGGCCGTAGCCGATGACGAGCACGTCGCGCGCCGGTCCGTGGGGCTCCAGGGCATCGATGTTGAAGCCCGCCGCGGTGGTCTGCAGGGGATAGACGGGATTGGCGGCGTAGTACTCCGAGCCGAGCAGGCCCTTCTCCTCCACCGTCCAGGCGGCGAACACGACCGAGCGCTCCGGGCGCGTCCCACGGGCGAAGGCGCGTGCAATCTCGATGAGCGCGGCAACCCCCGTCGCATTGTCCACCGCGCCGTTGTAGATGCGGTCGCCCTGCGCGTCCGGTGCGCCGACCCCGAGGTGGTCCCAGTGGCCGCCGTAGAGGACGGTCTCCTCCGAGCGGGTGCTGCCACGCAGGCGTCCCAGCACGTTCTTCGAGCGGATGGTCTCGCGCTTCACGGCGAACGCCGCGGAGAAGCGGGCGTCGCCCAGCGGCACCGGGCGGAACTCGCGGCTCTGCGCCTGGCGCTTGAGCGCCTCGAAGTCGTGGCCGGCAGCCCGGAGGAGCTCGACCGCCACGTCACGCTGGAGCCACCCCTCCAGCAGTGGGTGGACCTCGGCGGGGTTCGACCTGACGATGTCGAACATGGTGTTGGTGTTGGAGTTCTTCACCGTGGCCCAGCCATAGGAGGCCGGCGCGGTCTCGTGCACGATGAGCAGCCCCGCCAGCCCCTGGCGCGCGGCCTCCTCGTACTTGTAGGTCCAGCGGCCATAGTAGGTCATGGCCTTGCCGCCGAAGTCCCCCGGCGCCGTCTCGAAGTCGGGGTCGTTGACGAGGACGATGCCGACCTTCCCGCGCAGGTCCTGCCCCTCGAAGTCGTCCCAGTTGCGCTCCGGCGCCTTGATGCCGTAGCCGAGGAACACCAGGGGCGCATCCGCGATGTCGACCCGGTCGACGTTGCGCATGCTGGCGCGCACGGCGACCTGCTCGCCCTGGGTCAGCGCCTGGCGCCGCTTCGCGACCGTGAGGCTGAGCTCGGGCTGGCCGACGATGTCGTACTGGTGGAGGGGGACCTCCTGGAACCAGCTCCCGTCCGGACCGCCGGGCTCGAGGCCCGCGGCGCGGAACTGCTCGGCGATGTACGCGACGGTCTGTTCCTCGCCGGCGGTGGCCGGGCCCCGCCCCTGGAACTCATCGGAGGCCAGGACGCGGATGTGCTCCGCCAGGCGTGCGGGAGCAATCGTGTCCGCGGTGGTGGGGGAGGCGGCCTGCTGGGTGGTGGCGCAGCCCGCGAGCGCGAGGGCGACGGCGGTGGACGTGAGGCGCTTCATTGCGGAGTCTCTCCACGGAGTCGAGAAGGTGAAGGGGCACATCGTGTCACGGTGAGGCCGCGGAGGCATGCCGGATCATGTTCGACGCGTGGTCCGCAACCCCCTCACCGCCGCGATCCCCCTCTCCACGTCCGCCTCCGAGTTCGCGATGCCGAACGAGAGCCGGGCGTAGGTTGGCGTGTACGGGCTCGTGGACGCGATCACCCGCTGCGTGCGCAGCTTCTTGAGCACTTCGTCGGGCGACATGCCGTCGACTTCGAAGGCCGTGATGCCCGAGGACAGCGCGGGGTCCTTCGGGGTGCGCAGGCGCACGTGGGGCATCGTCGAGAGCGCCTCGCGCACCTTGCCGTTCAGGGCCAGGATCCGCGCCTTCACGCGCGCGGAGCCGATCGCCTCGTGCAGCTCCACCGCGGTCGGGATCGCCCAGATGTGCTCGTATGCCTGGAACCCGCCGAGCCCGAACTACGAGGCGCGCGCGGGCGGCTGCGGAGCGCGACCCTCCATCCACGCGAGGTACAGCTCCTCCGCGTTGTACGAGAGATTGATCGGGCGCATGCGGGCCCACAGCTCGGGCCGGGCCCACACGATGCCGGTGCCACGGGGGCCAAGCATCCACTTGTGCAGACCGGAGACGAACACGTCGATGCCCGTCTCGGCCACGCGCGGGTCGTCGGCCCCCAGCCCATGCACCCCGTCCACCAGCAGCGTCACGCGCCGCCCCGGCTCGCGCTTCTCGTTCACCTCCCGCACGGCATCGGCGAGGCGCCGGAGCGGCAGCTTGAGGCCGCTGCTGGAGTGCACCCAGGTCACCCCCAGCACGCGTGTGGCCGGCGCGATAGCGTCCCGCAGCGTCCGCACCAGTCCTTCCGCGGTCGCCGCGCTGGCGTCGTGCCCCTCGAAGAGCCGCACCTCCCGCACGCTGGCGCCGCAGCGCGCGCTGACCAGCCGCGCCGTCTCGACGTGGACCATGTGGTCATGGGCGGTGGTGAGGATCTCGTCGCCCGGACCCAGCGACAGGCCGTGATAGGCCACCGCCAGACCGTGGGTGGTGCTGTTGGTGAGCGCCACGTCCTCCACGCTCGCCCCGATGTAGCGGGCCACGGCAGCGGCCGCACGCACGTCGAGGTTGTGCTCGGGCTTGCTGAACGCGCTCTCCTCCAGCATGTCCGCCGGATTCGCATCCAGCGCCCGTCGCATCTTCTCCATGGCTTCCCGCACCGGCCGCGGATGCGAGGACAGCAGGAAGAGGGACGCGTGCACCCAGTCCGGCGAGAGCTCGAAGAGCCCGCGCACCGTGTCCCAGTCCTGGAGAGTTGCGGGAGTCGGGGCTGCGGCCCCAGCGCGCGCCAGCAGCTCGCCGGGAAGCAGAGCTGCCCCGGCGGCGAGGGCCGTGGAGCCGAAGAAGCTACGGCGAGACAGAGCCATCACGACCTCCGTGTGGGGAGGCATGATACACGCTGGGCGTCCGGAGCATACACGCGGCCTCCGACTGCGACGCACTTCGGGCACAGGACGGAGCAAACGCGATCTGCGTGGGAACTGCGAGAAGCCGCCAAACCATGGACCTGAGTCTCCGGCGCCCACGACGACGACCTGCTCGTTGAAGAACGTCGACCCCAGAGCACTCGGCGCTGCGCCTTGATGCACGGAGGCCACCTCAGAGGGTCTTCTTGGTCTTCCACCCATCAGGAGGCAGGCAATGCCGAAGTTCGTGATCGAGCGTGAGATCGCAGGCGCCGGAAAGCTCCGCGCTGCGGAGCTGAAGGCCATCTCGCAGAAGTCCTGCGGGGTCCTCAATCAGATGGGCCCTCGGATTCAGTGGATCCAGAGCTTCGTCACCGGGGACAAGATGTACTGCGTGTACATCGCGCCGGATGAGAAGTCGGTGCGCGAGCACGCGGAGAAGGGTGGGTTCCCCGCCAACCGTGTCTCCGCGATCAGCACCATCATCGATCCCACCACCGCCGAGTAGTCCGCGGCGAGACCCGACCGGCGCCACCTGGATGGGTGGCACCGACATCAGCGGCCATCGGCGAGCCGGGCTCGTGCCGTTGCGCGGGCCTCGCGCTTAGCGCTTCTTCGCGGTGGCCTTCGCCTTCCCGCGTTCGGCGTTCTCCTTCGCGCGGAACTTCGCGATGCGCTCGATCAACTTCACGGGGACGGGCTGGGCGAGCGGGAAGCGGATCGTGCCTTTGGCGACCTCGTATGGTGCGAGGTCGTCCTTGAACGCCTCGACGAGCCGATCGGTGGCGGGATAGAGCGAATAGTGCTGCTTCCATCCAGCGAAATAGAGCACGGGCCCACCGGGCAGCTTGTACGCCGGGATCTGGTAGCTGATCAGCTCCTCGGCGCCTGGGACGGCCCTTCGGATGGTGCTGCGCACGCGCTCCAGGACGGGCTGCACAGCCTCTGGCTGCATGGCGATGTACTCGTCCACGGACTTGAAGTCGGTCTTTGCCATCGTGCCCTCGCATCGGATGATGGGAGTAAGGAACCACATGAACGCAAGGAATCAGAAGGTGGCTCTGGTCACGGGCGCTTCTCGCGGCATCGGCGCCGCCATTGCCGAGCGTCTGGGCCACGACGGCTTCACGGTGGTCGTCAACTATGCCGCGAGTGCCGCGCCGGCCGAGGCGCTCGTCCGCAAGCTCCAGCAGGCCGGTGGCCAGGCGCTGGCGGCCAAGGCGGACATCAGCAGCAGCGCGGACGTCCGGCGCCTCTTCGACGCCGCGGAGACGGCCTTCGGCGGCGTGGACGTGCTGGTCAACAACGCGGGCATCATGACGCTCTCCAGCGTCGCCGACACCGATGACGCCAGCTTCGATCGCCAGATTGCAGTCAACCTCAAGGGCACGTTCAACACCCTGCGCGAGGCCGCCACACGGCTGCGCACGGGTGGGCGCGTCATCAACCTCTCGTCGAGCGTGGTGGGGCTGCTGCAGCCGACCTACGCCATCTACGCCGCCACCAAGGCGGGAGTCGAGGCCATGACGAGCGTGTTCGCCAAGGAGCTGCGCGGACGCAACATCACGGTCAACGCGGTCGCTCCCGGCCCCACTGCCACCGAGCTCTTCTTCAAGGGCAAGCCACAGGAAGTCATCGACCGCATGACCAAGCTGGCTCCGCTGGAGCGCCTGGGCCAGCCCAAGGACATCGCCGATGTGGTCGCCTTTCTGGCGGGCCCGGACGCAGGCTGGATCAACGGACAGGTCCTGCGCGCCAACGGCGGAGTCATCTGACCCCGGAGCGCCGAACTGCTCCGTCAGTGGGTGGCGCTAGCGTCCCAGCTTCGCCGCCAGCGCCAGCCGAGCGGTCACAGCCAGTGCGTCCGCGCGCTCGTTCTCCTCGTGCCCCGAGTGCCCCCGCACCCAGTTCCACGTCACCTGGTGCACCCGTGTCTGCTCCAGCAGCGCTCGCCACAGGTCCGCGTTCTGCACCGGCTGTTTGCTGGACGTCTTCCACCCCGTGCGCTGCCATTTCTCCAGCCACTTGTCGGCGAAGGCCTTGCGCACGTACTGCGAGTCCGTGAAGAGCTGCACCTGGCACGGCGTCTTCAACGCCCGCAGCGACATCAGCGCCGCCGTCAGCTCCATCCGGTTGTTGGTGGTCTCCGGCTCGGCCCCGCTCAGCTCCTTGCGCGCATGGCCGTGCGCCGGAGAGATGAGGATGGAGCCCCAACCGCCGATGCCAGGGTTCGGAGAGCACGCGCCGTCACAGTAGATGCGGACAGGGGGGAGAGACATGCGAGGCCGCGCATCGTACTCTCGGGGGAACGCGCTCGGCCCGACATCGTTGCCCGCGCCTCACTTCCCCCCGGAGACCAGCGCGGCCAGGCTCGCGAGCACCCTCGGCAGCGCCAGCCCGCCGGGTGAGGCGAGGTAGCGGGGGCTCCACACCGGGTGGAACTTCTCCTTGAACTGGCGAAGGCCCTGGAAGTCATAGAAGTGCTCGCCGTGCCTGTAGAGGAAGGTCCCGGCGCGGGACCACAGCGGCGCCAGTCCCTCCCGCCCCTGCAGGCCCGAGAAGGGCGCCATCCCGAGGTTGAAGCGCGCGTAGCCCCGCTCCCTCCCCCACAGCATGAGGGACACGAAGAGGAGCTCCATGGTCCCGTGGGGTGCGCCTGGCCGGCAGCGCATGAGGTCCACGGACAGCTCCTCGTGCACCTCGGGGGCCCACACATTGGCGAAGCCGACCGGCCGGCCCTCGTGCCGCACCAGTGCCACCGGCCCTTCCTGGAGGTAGCGCGGCTGGAAGGAGCCCAGCGAGAAGCCCTTCTCCTGCGCGTGCCTCTCCTGAAGCCACGCGCGCGAGATGGCCTCCAGCTCGGGAAGCAGCGCCGCCACCGCCTCCTTCGGCACCACCTCGAAGGTGATCCCCTCGCGCTCTGCGCGGTGGAAGGCGTGGCGCAGCGCCTTTCGCTCCGGCTGCTCGAGGCGGAAGTCCGCCAGCGGCACGGTGGCCTCCTCCCCCAGCTTCAGCAGCGACAGGCCCATGTCGAGGTAGCGCGTCAGGTGCGCGGTGCCCACCTCGTAGAAGACGGCCCAGCCGCGGTGCTGGTCCGCCAGGCGACGCAGTGTCCACGCCAGCTCCGTCGCCGCCGGCTCGGCGCCCACCGGGTCTCCCATGGAGACCCAGCAGCGCCCCTCCACCGCGTACATGAGGAAGGCGGTCCGCGCCTCGTCGAGGAGGAGCGCCTTGTCCCCCACCAGCGCGAGGTGGGCCTGCGCCTCGGGCGCCTGCGCCACCAGCGGGCGCACCTGTGCGAGCACCTCGGCGGTGGGGAGGACGGCGCGAGGCACGTGCGGGAGCAGCAGCTGCGCCACCCCGGCTGCCCCCACGGCCGCCACCGCGCGCACGCTGGCGCGCAAGGCGCGAGGCGCGTCGCCATGCAGCGCGAACTGCCAGAACAGCTCGCCGGGAGCCCCTGCATGGCGGGAGGAGAAGAGGGCAAGCCACACCGCCGCTCCCACCACGGCCGCCACGCCCGCCCACCAGCCCGCGGTGAGCGGCTCGGCCAGCAGGGCGGCGCGCCGGTAGAACTGCGCGCGGAAGGGCGTGAGCAGCGCGGCCAGGAGCAGCAGCAGAGCGGCCTGCCCATACGCGAAACCTCGGACCAGCGAGAGCACCGCCCCGACGCCGAGGAGCGCGAGCGCGAGCACCCACGCTGCGTCCAGCCGCCGGTACAGCCCACGCGCGAGCAGCAGCAGCGCCACTCCCACCAGGCTGCCGAGGAAGTGCGACAGCTCCAGCAGGGGCAGCGGCAGCAGCCGCCCGGGCGCAGACGGGTGCACGGCGGGCACCTGGAGGGCTCCCGACAGGAGGAGCACGGCGCCCGCACCGAAGCACGCGGCCGCAGCGATCACCGGCACCACGGGGGCGAAGACCGTGTGTGCGCCGCGGGCCAGGGTGGCCAGCTGCCGTCGCCGCTGCATCAGCTCGCTGCTGGCCAGTCCCACCGTCGCCACCAGGAACGGGCCCACGTAATAGATGAGCCGGTAGACGACGAGCAGCCCCAGGACGGTGGGCACCGGCACGTGCGGGGCGAGGCTGACCACCACCACGGAATCGAAGACGCCCAGCCCTCCCGGCACCTGGCTTGCGAGCCCAGCCACCTGGGCGATGAGGAACAGGGAGAGCACCGCCGGCAGGGACAGCCCCACATCCGGTGGCAGGAGGAGGAAGAGCACCAGCGACGCGAGCGTCCAGTCCATGCTGGAGACTGCCAGCTGCGCGAGCGCCATCCGGGCGGAGGGCAGGCGCAGCGTGTGCCCCCGGAGGGTGAGGCTGCGCCGGTGCAGACGGGCGCAGAGCACGACGTAGCCTCCTGCGAGCAGCAGCAGCCCTCCGCCGAGCGCGCGCGCCGCCGCGGGCGAGAGGGGCCACGCCCTGGGAAGCACTTCCGCTGCGAGCAGCAAGGACGCGCCGCCCACCGCCAGTCCACCCACGGCGAAGGTGAGGCTGCAGAAGGCGACCACCTGCGCCACCTCCAGCGCGGACAGACCGAAGGCCGTGTAGAGGCGCAGGCGCACCGAGCCGCCGCTCAGCGCGGGCATGCCCAGGTTGTGGCCGAAGGTATAGGCGGTGAAAGCGGTAGGACCGACACGCCGGTAGGGCAGCGGGTGGCCGATGTGCCTCAGGGCGAGGAGGTCGTACAGGGTGAGCACGAGGAAGTTGGTCGCCGTCACCACCACCGCCCACGCCACCCGGCCCGTCGGCAGAAGCGTCACGCTCCTCGCCACGTCATGGAGGTGGACGCTGCGCAGCTCCCGGTGCACGGCCCACCCGGCCACCCCGAGGAGGACCAGGGGCAGGAGGGGGAGCAACGCGCGGAGCGGCGGCAGGCGCCAGTGCCTGGGGCTGTGCAGCATGCCCAGGGTGAAGGGCAGCCGCCGGAGCAGCCGGTGCTGGGGCCGGGCGCGGCTCGAGCCCGTTCCCTCTGGAGTCGCCTGCAGCACGCCTTCAAGGTGCGCGCCATCCCTTGCCCGGGCACGGACAGCACCGGGAGGCACGACGCGCAGCCGCCGCCTGGGCGCCGCGAAGGGGGCAACCAGGATGGCTGGCCCTGGAGGTCCGCGCGCCGCCTCCCTGCGGGCGACGCATGATGAATGGGACGAGGAGGACCCGGCCAGCGCGAGGCGCTCCAGGCCCTCCTCCCGCGGCTTTGGGAGCTCGTCTCCGACGACGAGGCCGCACTGCTGCGGTTGGAGTGGGTCGAGGTCACCCGGGCGTTGGAGGCACCGGCGCTCGGGTCGCTGCAACCGGCAGGTGCGGCTTGAGCCGATTCCAGAAGGGTCGGGCCAGGCGCCTTCCCAGACGGAGCACGCGGCCCGGCAGGGACCGGAGCAGCGGCGGCTGGGGCGGCACCAGCTCGACGCCCGGTGCGTGAAACTCGAACACCAGGTAGCGGGCGGGCTCGGTACCGACGTTCCGCATGCCGTGCAGCTCCCCGGCACCGTAGTAGATGACGCTCAGGGGCTGGACGACCTGGCCCAGCGTCTCGACCGTTCCCGAGAGCATCACGATGGCGACGTCATAGGCGTCGACGTGTGCGGCGTAGCCGGCGCCTGGCTGCAGGACGGTGAGATGCGCATGCAGCATCCCGAGGCATGAGGTGGGACCTTCGAAGAGACGCTGGCACCAGTAGGGCTCCGCATCCATCGGGGCGTTCAGGTCAGCATGGTGGACCACACGGGTTCCGAGCGGCGACGCCACCTGCGAGGTCGGGGCGTACCACTTGAACATCAGGTATTGGACCGGCGCGCTCCCCGGGTTGCGGACGGTGTGGTGCTGACCGGCGGGGTAATAGACGAAGGAACCCGGGGACACCCGCTCCACCCGTGGTGTCGCATCGTCAGGACTGTCGGCGATGCGCAGCTCCACCTCGCCACGGAGAGGAAGGAGGAGCTCCTCCTCGCGGTGGATGTGAGGTGGATGCGGCGAGTGCCCGCCGCCCAGCACCGAGGCGTGGCAGCTCATGTCCACCAGGGTGCGGGTGGGCCCTCGAAACGCAGGGAAGGGCTCCCACGGACTGGAGGCGCCCTGGAGAGACACGTCGAAACGGTGGATGCAGGTGTTGATCAAGGGGGATCCTTCGGAGCTGGGAGGTGGCGCGGGGACCAGCCGGTTGACGCCGGCCACATCGCTGCCGGACACCAGGATGGCGGGGGGGCGCGGTGTCGGGCGGTACCGCAGGGGCCAGTCGAGCTGGCGGAGGTCGGGGATGTGCACCGGGCAGTCAGCCGCTGCGTACTGGAGGAGCAACGCCAGGCGTTGGCCCCGCTTCCGGACGTTCTTCGAGCCATGCCAGAGCCGTCCGTCGAAGAAGAGCGCCTCCCCGTTCCGTACGTCCGGCTGCACGAGCGCCGCCTGTGGGTCGACGTCGCGTGCTGCGGCGAGGATGTCCTCGGCGGTGGCACGTTCACGGCGAAGACCGCGCTCCTTGCGCGCCTCCTGCACCGTCTTGCCGAGGCGGTGCGAGCGCGCAATCAGCTGCAGCGATGATTCACGGCTGGTGTGCTCGAGGCCGATCCACACCGTGACGAAGCGCCCGTCGCGGCTGGAGGATTCGATGTCGCTGTGCCAGGGGTGGGCGTCGCCGGGACCCCGGAGCACGGTGCTGGCGCCCCACAGCACCACGTTGTCGCCGAGAAGCGAGGTGAGAGGCTCCAGCAGCGTGGGATGAATGGCCAGCTCGTACAGGAAGCGCTCGTGAACGGCGCGACCCTTCTCCCAGTCTGCCGGTGCGGGATGGTTCGGACGGTGAAGGTAGGCCGCGATGCGTCTGCACTCCTCCGCGCTGAAGATCTGCAGTGGCCCCAGGAAACCGTCGCCGACGAAGGATGCAACCCTCGCCTCGCGGACCGGCCTCGGGTCGCGGTGCTTCAAGCCGTTCGGCATCGATCCTGGCAGCGGCATGGCAATCCCCGGAGTTGCCCGCGGCAGGAGAAGCCCGCACGAGCGGTCCACGCCCTCCAGCGGTCGGTCGAAGCTGCGGCTCCGTGCACGCCTCCGGTACCTGTCCGATGGACGTCGTCGGGTGTCGGGCGCGGACGACTCTGCGCTCATCCGGGCGGGGCCGCGAGGACGGTCCACGCGAGGACCGGGGCCAGCACTCCCGGGCGCCGCTGGTGCCACAGCGGCGAGTCGCTCAGCCCTCCCCGGATGTTCAGCACGATGCCCGGCGCGTTGACGCCGGCCTGGGTGAGCCACTGCTGGCGGACCAGCGAGCTGATCAGCTCCAGCCGGTAGACCCCTTCATTGAGCAGACGCGGTGGCACGCGGCTCCGGAGCACCACGCGCCCGGGCCGAAGCCGGGGCCAGCGCTCCGGGCCCTCGTCGTTGTGGCAGGACCAATAGAGAAGCGTGCCCTCGTCGTTGAAGGCGGCGTAGCCCACCCGGAGCGAAGGGAGAAAGACCCGGACCTCACCTTCGATCTGCACGTACGTCTCCGAGTCGTTGCTGACCGGCATCTCGGCCAGGGACCCGTCCAGGTTCGTCAGGCAGAAGCGCTCGGGCACGAACCATGGGTTGTCGAAGGCATGCGACGTGTTCCGCCACTCCGTCGAGGCGTTCGCGGCGTTCCCTGCGAAGAGGTGGTCCTTGATGACGCTGCGGACGTCACGGTCATCGCGCAACAGTCTCCCCTGCTCCAGCAGGAGGGCGCGTTGGCAGAGCCGCTCGACGGCATTCATGTTGTGACTGACGAAGAGGACGGTGCGCCCGCTGCGGCCAACCTCCTGCATCTTCCCCAGGCACTTCTGCTGGAACTGCGCGTCTCCGACTGCCAGCACCTCGTCCACGATGAGGATCTCCGGCTCCAGGTGGGCCGCCACCGCGAAGGCCAGGCGCATGTACATCCCGCTGGAGTAGTGCTTGACGGGTGTCTCCAGGAAGCGCTCCACCCCGGCGAAGGCGACGATCTCGTCGAACTTCCTTCGAATCTCCGAGTGCTTCATTCCCAGCAGGGCGCCATTGAGGGCGATGTTCTCCCGGCCCGTCAGCTCCGGATGGAAGCCCGTCCCGACCTCGAGGAGGCTGCCCATCCGCCCCTCCAGCGCGATCTGTCCCTCGGTGGGCTCGGTGATGCGTGAGAGGAGCTTGAGGAGGGTGCTCTTGCCGGCGCCGTTGGAGCCGATGATGCCGACGACCTCACCCTG
>JAKEEX010000506.1 GCA_022616315.1 Myxococcaceae bacterium | reverse complement strand
GGGCTTCACGAACTTGAGCACGAAGCGGTCGCCCGTGCCGCGCCGCGCGCCGGCCGCGCCGGGAGAGGCGCTCCAGTCACGCGTGTCCCCGGGGTTGCGGAGGAACTGCGCCTCCTCGGCCAGCATGAAGCCCGCGCGCTGCACCTCCTCGCGCACGACGTTCTCGTCGATGCGGTGCAGCGTCTGCACGTCCGAGAGGCCCGAGCCCTGGCGCGCGCTCGAGTCCACCACGACGTAGACGCCGCCGGGCCTGAGCGCGTCGAAGATGGCCTTGTTCATCCGCGCCCGGTCCACGCCCAGCCACACGGTGTCGTGGTAGATGGCGTTGCTCACCACCGCGTCCAGGCCGGTGGCCTCGGGCGGCAGCGGGTCGTCCAGCTCGCGGTCCACGCGCACCACGTTGCGCATCACCGGCCGCGCGAGGCGCTCGCTCCAGGGCTTCTCCGCGAAGCGCTCCAGCACCCACTTCGAGTTCTGTCCGTACACGCGCCCCTCGGGCCCCACCGCGCGCGCGAGCAGCTCGGTGGTGTAGCCGCCGCCGACGAAGAGCTCCGCCACCTTCATCCCGGGGCGCACGCCGATGAAGTCGAGGAACTCGGTAGGCTTGCGGCCGGCGTCCAGGGCGCGGTCGGCGTCGGTGCGGTCGGGGGCTTCCGCGACGGTGCGTGAGGACATGGGCGCGGGTGCCTGGGCGCTGGTGTGCGCGCACGAGGCGAGGAGGAGGGTGGAGAGGAGGAGCAAGCGCATGACCCGGGTTCTCGCGCAGACTCTCCGGGGGCGCAAGGCGGAGCTTCGAACCGGCGTGCCCTCCCCCTCTTGCGGACCACGGGACGTCGGGCCCGGCTGCCGGGCAGACGCGTGACATGCGCTCGGCTCACCGGGCTGCAGGGCTCTGTGGACATTCCGGGGTGCGACCGGCACCCTCGCCTGGCCCATGAGTGTTTCGGCTCCCGCCACGACCGCCCCGCCCCACCCCATCGCGCGTCTGCTCGTGCCACTCGGTGCGCTCGTCTGCCTGGTGCCGGGTGTGCCCGCCGCGGCGGCTCTCGTCGGTGGTGTCGTGCTCGCGCTCGGCGTGGGCAACCCGCACGTCGCGAGGACCCGGAAGTTGACACACCCGTTGCTGATGGGCTCCGTCGTGGGCCTGGGCGCGGGGATGGACCTTCAGTCCGTCCTGCGCGTCGGAGCGCATGGGCTCGGCGCCACCGCGGCGGGCATCGCGACGTGCCTGCTCGTGGGCGCGCTGCTGACGCGCCTGTTCGGCGTGGGCCGCACCACCGGGCTCCTCATCTCCGTGGGTACCGCCATCTGCGGTGGGAGCGCCATCGCGGCCGCGGCACCCGTCCTGCGCGCGAAGGATGACGAGGTGTCCGTCGCGCTCGCGACCGTCTTCCTGCTCAACGCGTTCGCTCTCGTCACCTTTCCTGTCGTGGGTCATGCGCTGGCGCTGACCCAGGATGCCTTCGGCCTGTGGAGCGCGCTCGCCATCCACGACACGAGCTCCGTGGTGGGCGCCGCGCTGCAGTACGGGCCTCGCGCGCTCGAGGTGGCCACCACTGCCAAGCTGGCGCGGGCGCTGTGGATCATCCCTCTCACCGTGGCGCTCGCAGTCTGGCAGGCGCGCCGCGTGGGCGCGGCGGAAGGCACAACACGCCCCGCGCGGCCCTGGTTCATCGGGGGATTCCTCATTGCCGCGGCCCTCGTCACGTGGATTCCCGCGCTGCAGCCCGCAGGACACGTCGTGGCCGCGGGCGCACGGCAGGTGCTGGTGCTCACGCTGTTCCTGGTGGGCGCCAACCTGTCGCGCGCGGCGCTGCGCAGCGTGGGCGTGCGGCCGCTCGCCCAGGGCGTGCTCCTGTGGGCCGTGATGGCCTCTGCGAGCCTCGCGTGGGTGCGTTGGGGCGTACGGGGCTGAGACGCAGGAGGCTCGGTCCCTGTTCCGGCGGGCGGGCGGAGAGAGGCTTGCCTGCCCTCCAGTGGAGCGGGGAGGAGGGCGCGGGTGCTCGCCGCAGATGCCTAGGTTTCTGGGCATGAGCGAGCCCAGGGCACACGCGACGCGGACGCAAGAGGTGGTGCCCGGCATCCGGCGCTGGTCCGTCCGGGACGACCGCATCGGCGGCGCGGACAGCGAGGCCTACGCCGTGCTGGATGACGACGGCGCGGTGGTGCTCGTGGACCCGCTGCCTCTGTCGGAAGGAGCGCTGAACGCGCTCGGGCCTGTGACGGCCATCGTGCTCACCTCGGGTTGCCACCAGCGCTCGTCCTGGCGCCTGCGCCGGGAGCTGAAGGTCCCCGTGTGGGCCCCCGTGCGCGCCTTCGGGCTCGAGGACACGCCGGACTTCGTCTACTCCGGCGGGGACACGCTGCCCGGCGGACTGATGGCGTACCACACGCCCGGACCCGTGGAGTCCATGTACACGCTGTGGCGCGAGCGCCCGCGCGGGCTCGTCTTCATCTCGGACCTGCTCTACCGCGAGGGCAATGGTCCTCCCCGCTTTGTCCAGGCCGAGTACCAGGACGAGCCGTGGCGCACGCGCGAGAGTGTGCGCCGCGTGCTCGCGCACCTTCCGGTGGACATCGTCTGCTTCGCCCACGGCCGGCCGATGCTGGACGGGGGCGCTCAGTCGCTCCAGCGCGCGCTCGACGAGGACGTGGAGCACCCCACCGCGCCCCCCGCGTGACGCGGCACCTTCTCGTGCCTCACTGCAGCGGAGGTGCCTCCTCCTCCCGCCCCGCGCCTTCCGCCCGTGCACGCTGCCTCAGCCACAGCAGCACGTCCACGTAGGAGAGGACACCCACCACGCGGTCCTCGTCGTCCAGCACGGGAAGCGCGCCCACCCGCTCGTCGGTGAGGATGGCGAGCGCGCGTGACAGCGGAGCGCCTTCGGACAGCGCGAGAGGGTCGGGGCGCATCGCGTTGCCCACCGGCTCGTCGAGCACGTCCTGGGACGCGCGGCTCCAGTCCCCCATCTCGGTCCCGAGCCACTGCCGCAGGTCCCGCTCGGAGAGCATGCCCACGAGCCTCCCGTCCGGGTCCACCACCGGCAGGTGCCGCGCCTCCGCAGTCAGCAGGGCCTGCGCCGCCTCGGCGAGCGACGTCTCGGCCTCCACCGTCACCGGGTTGCGCGTCATCAGCGCGTCCACGCGCAGCTCCCCCACGCCCCGGGGCGCGACGAGCCGCGCGCCCGCCATTGCGGACGTGAGATCGCTGTCCGTCACGATGCCGACGAGACGGCCGACGACGTCCACCACCGGCAGCGCGTGGATGCGCGCACGCACCATCACCTGCGCAGCGGCCTGGAGCGTGGCATCCCCGGAGATGCCGCGGACAGGCCCACTCATGAGGGTCCCCACGCGCGCGCGCCCCGTTTCGAGCACGGCCTGCTCGAGGACGTCCGTCCGCGTGAGCATGCCCACCACCTTGTCCGTGGCATCGAGCACAGGGAGGTGCCGGACGCGCCGGAAGCGGCCGAGCAGCACCTTTGGCTCCAGCTCCTCCTCCGTCCGGATCGTGGCGACCCGCTTCGTCATCACGTCCGCCACACGCAGGTCGCGCCTCCCCTTCCCCTCCTGCGTCCGCTCCGCGCTGGACGCTGCAGCCCTGGGCCGCTTCGCCCCCTCCATGCCGGTGGTGCTGGCTGCGCGGCGTCTCATGCGCTCCACCCGGTCCGTCACGATGTCCTCGGGGCTTCCCGGCTCGGCCTCCAGGCCGAACTCCTCCTCGTACTCCGGTGCGGGTGGCGTGAGCCCCGTCTGGTCCGCGCCGAACGACGAGGCTCCGCTGCCCGCGCTTCCGGACGACGCCTCCTCCATGGGCGCATCCCGCCCCGTGAGCTCGCGCGTCACGTCGGGGGTGGTCTCCTTGCGCGTCGTCCGTTTGTCCTGCTCCCGTCGTGTCGCCATGGAGGCGCTCCTCGCAGCGTGCGGTCCGTCCGCTCTCCTCTCTGGAAGTTCTGCGCCGGCGCTGGTTCCCACAACCCCTGCCGACGGAGCGTCCGGAAGGCAGTCAGGACGGCCCCACGGGTGCGCACGCCTCCTCCACCGCCTTCCGCTCCCGCGTCTCCAGGAAGGCACGTGCAGCCTCATACGCCTGCTCGGCCAGCCTCCGGGGCTCGCGGTACGGGTCCGCTGCAACCATCCGGAGGAACAGCTCGAGCGCCAGTGCGTGCAGGTCAGGTCCGTCTGTCCGTGGGCTCGTCATGGCGCGCTCAGCTCCCTTCGAAAGGTCCTGCGCGGAAGCTCTCGACGAGCGCCTGCGCCTGCGCGAGGAGCGGCGTCACGTGAGACTCCAGCGCCTGCGCGGTGAGCACGAGCACGTGCGTCCCGCCGAGCGCGAGCACCACGTGACGCTGGCGCCACGCGCGCCCCTCGTGCGTGTAGGCCACGTCCACATAGGGCGCCTCGCCGAGCGTGCCCGTGCCCAGAACCTGCTGGCCCGGTGACACCATCTCCTCGAGCGCGGGCAGTTGCTCGCGTCCCAGTGGCCCCTGGAGGAAGAGCACGGCGCCCTGTGGTCCCAGGAGCTCGAAGGGTGCAGGCGCACCCTCCTCCGTCGACGCGAGCACGAGCCCCTCCGGCCAGCGGCAACGAAAGAGGGACGTCTCGAGCGTCCAGTGCGGCGTGTCGGGGCCCGCCATCAGCGAGCCGTCCGCAGCGAAGCGGGGCAGCAGGCCGGCGCGCAGTCGCACCTCGGCGCCGGTGGGCCCCATGCGGTAGCGCACCCAGTCCGTGGAAACATCGTCCTCCACGCGTGCGAGCTCCGCGGCAGGCGCATCGGGCGCCCCGGGGCGAAGCTCGAACTGCCGCACCTCTCCTTCGCTCACACGCACCATGTGAAGGCTCCCCGCAGGAGTGCCCTCGTCGGTGGCGAGGTGCGAGAGGCGGTAGGGCGGGAAGGGCACGAGCCTCAGGCGGTGGCCGGCAATGCGAACGACGGCGTGGGCGCTCATGCCCCTACTCAAGCCACCTCGCGGCGGAGGCGCCACCGGAATTGACGCGGCCGGCACGGCCTCCAGGCCGCCCTCCCGACGGGCGATCATCCCTGGTTCAGGGTGCGGTCCGTTGTAGAAGCAGCCGCATGGCAAGCAACGACGTCCTGGTGCTCACCTACGCCGGCTGCGACACCTGCAGGAAGGCCCTGGGGTGGTTGAAGGAGCACGGCGTGCCCCATCGCGTGCGTCCCATCGTGACGGAGCCCCCGACGCCCGCGGAGCTGCGGCGCTGGGTGCCACGGAGCGGCTTGCCCGTGCGCAAGTGGCTCAACACCAGCGGACAGAGCTACCGCGCGTTGGGGAAGGACAGGGTGGATGCCGCCAGTGACGCGGAGCTGCTCGAACGGCTCGCCGCGGACGGCAAGCTCGTGAAGCGGCCGGTGCTCGTCGTCGGCGAGCGAGTGCTCGTGGGCTTCAAGCCGGAAGCGTATTCAGCGCTCCTCGGCTCCAGCACCTGAGCCATCCTCCACGGGGGTGAAGACGAGGAAGTGCTGGTAGGGGAGGAACGTGTGCTCCTCCGTGAGGCGGTAGCCGGCCTCGCCCAACTCGCGCACCAGCTGTTCACGCGCGACTCGCGCGCCCGGAGGCGGGCCGATGGGTGCGTCGGGCCTGAAGTCGATGACGGCCACGCGGCCACCGGGCCGCAGGTGGGCACGCAGGCGGCGGAAGTAGTCCGGACGCGCCTGGAGGTGGTGATAGGTGTCCACCACGAGCACGAGGTCCACCGGCTCCGGCACGCGCGGGTCGTCCGCGGTTGCGAGGACGCCGACCACGTTCGAGAGGCCGGCGGTGCGGGCCCGCTCCTCGAGGTGGCGCACCATCGTCACCTCGACGTCCACGCCATGGATGCGGCCTCGAGGCAACGCGCGCGAGAGGCGCAGGGTGAAGTAGCCCGTGCCCGCCCCGATGTCCGCCACCCGTGCGTCGGGACGGAGCGCGAGCGCGGCGAGCACCTCGTCAGGCTTCTGCCAGGCATCGCGCTCGGGGGCGTCGAAGACAGCGGCCCACTGCTCCACGTCCTCGAAGCGGTGGTGGATGTGCTCGGCGGCGGCAGCGTCCCCGGCGGTTGAGGCTGGTGCGTGGGCAGCACGGTGGGCGCATCCGGCGGCGAGGACGACAGCACACAGAAATGCGGAGCGGAGCGGGTGGGCCATGCGCTTCGCGTATGCCGGGGCCCGGCTCACCGTCAACCCGGGCCCTCATCCAGCGAAGGCCGCTGCGGTGAGCAGGAGACGGTGGAGCCCGCGCGCCACGTGCGTCACCAGGAAGCGATGACGGCCCGCGGCGTCCCCTCAATCGCTGCATCCGCCGCTCCTGAAGGTCGCGTCGGCCGAGGCGAGCTCATCGCTCTGCGGATAGCGCGTGCGGAGCTCGGCGAGGGCCTGCGCGGCCGCAGGGCAGTCCTTGCGGTCCACGTGGATGCGCACCTGGTAGTGGAGGGCGTTGTCCGCGTAGACGCTGTCCGGGTAGGTGGCCACCACGTCCCGGAAATCCGCCAGGGCGGCCTCCAGCTGCTGGAGCCTGTAGCGGCTCCGCCCGGTCCAGTAGCGCGCATCGTCCGCGAAGTCCGAACCCTTCGTCAGGAACACCCGCTCGAAGGCGGGGAGGGCCCGGGCGTACTCCCCCTGGGCGAAGTAGCACCGGCCCAGGTAGAAGCGGCCACTGTCCAGGTACGTGCTCTCCGGGTAGGTCTGCTCCAGTCGGGTGAGCTCGGCGATGGCAGCCGGGTAGTCCTTCAGCTCGAAGAGGGCACGGCCCAGGTAGGACAGCGCGTTGTCGGCATGCTGGCCGTCCGGGTCCGCCTGGAGCGAGGCGCGGAAGTCCTGCACCGCCCCCAGGTAGTCCTCCAGCTCGAAGCGCGCACGGCCCGAGAAGTACGCCGCCTGGTCGACGTAGACGGAATCCGGGTGCGCGGCGCGCATCGCGGTGAACACGTCGAGCGCACCGCGGAAGTCGCCCTGCCCGAAGCGGCAGCGCCCCGCGAAGTAGCCGGCGTCGTCGTGGCGGGAGGAGTCAGGGAACCTCTGCCACAGCACATCGAAGTGGCCCTGGGCCTCCGCGAAGTGCCTGGCGTCGAAGGCCGCCTTGCCCTCGTCGTAGAGGGCCTTGTCGAGCGCGGGCACCTCCTCGCGCGTGCCGGGCCTGGACTGGCAGGCGGAGAGGGCGAGCACGAGGCCGGTGAAGCGTGCGGCGAGCGCATGAGAGGTGCGGGCGGGACGCGGCTGGGACATGTGGATGGCTCCAGTGTGGAACGCGGGCCTCACCGGCGCGGAAGGATGGGCAGAGGGCCCGCGGAGGTCCATGGTCCGCGCAGGACGGAGGCTCGCCGGAGGACACCTTCCACCAACCGCCCTGGACTCGTGCGGAGCCCCCATGCCCACGCTGTCCCGCTCCGGCGCGCCGCACGCGAGCCACTGGCTGATGCTGGACTCGCCACAGTGGTTCCACGCGGAGCTGGTCCGCTTCCTCGGCCACTGCAGGCACGCCCTCTGAGCCCGGGGGGCCACACCTCCACCTCAGGCTCGAGGGCCGAGCCCGCCGGCACGCTGAGGGCGTGGGTGCCGGCGGGCTCGTTTCACGACTTCCACCTCCGGGCGCGAATGGCCCGGGGGTTGGCTCTCACTTGAGCTTCACGGGCAGAATCGGCCGGACGGACAGCTTGTGGAGGTTCCACACGTTGTTGTCCAGGCGGAGGGCGATGTACGGACCACCCCACGTGAACAT
>JAKEEX010000505.1 GCA_022616315.1 Myxococcaceae bacterium | reverse complement strand
GATGGTGCCCGCGCGCAAGTTCCTGGGGCTCCGGGACGTCATCACGGACCGCCACCTGGACAACATGAACAAGATCATCCTGGTGAGCGGTCTCATCGTGTCCTACGGGTACATGATGGAGCACTTCATCGCCTGGTACTCGGGCAACCCGTACGAGGCGTTCGTGTTCATCAACCGCGCCACCGGCCCCTACGCCGCGGTGTACTGGCTGATGATCACGTGCAACGTCATCACGCCCAACATCTTCTGGTTCAAGAAGTGCCGCACCAGCATCCCCATCATGTGGGTGGCGTCCATCCTGGTGAGCATCGGCATGTGGTGCGAGCGCTTCATCATCATCGTGACGTCGCTCCACCGTGACTTCCTGCCCTCTTCCTGGGGCATGTACTACCCGACGTGGGTCGACTGGAGCATCTACATCGGCACGCTCGGCTTCTTCTCCACGCTCTTCCTCCTCTTCCTCAAGTTCGTCCCCGCGGTGGCGGTGGCGGAGGTGAAGGAGCTGCAGATGGAGCTGAAGCACGCGGCCCACGAGCACTCCGCCGCCGACATCGGTGGCGCCGGATCGCTCACCCACGGGGTGCACTGACCATGGCAACTGTGACACCAGTCGAGGAGACGTGGGTGATCGGGGAATTCTCGACCCCGCACGCCCTGGTGGACGCCACGCGCACCATGCGCGAGCGCGGCTTCACCCACATGGACACGTACAGCCCCTACCCGCTGCACGGCGGGAGCGAGGCGCTGGGCCTGCCCAGGAGCAAGGTGCCCCTGCTCGCGCTGATCGGCGGCCTGACCGGCGTCGCCACCGCGTTCACGTTCCAGACGTGGATGAACACCATCGACTACCCCCTCAACGTGGGCGGGCGGCCGACGTTCAGCTGGCCCATGTGGGTCCCCATCATGTTCGAGCTGGGCGTGCTGCTCGCGGCCTTCTCCATCTTCTTCGGCCTCCTGGGCCTGAGCCGGCTTCCGCAGCCCTACCACCCCGTGTTCGAGAGCGAGGCCTTCCGCAGCGCGTCCACGCACGGCTACTGGCTGTCGGTGGAGGCGAAGGGGGAGCAGTCCTCCGAGCGAATCAGCCAGGAGCTCGGGGCGCTCGGCGCCACGCACACCGAGGTGGTGAAGGGAGAGCGGGAATGAGGCGGCTTCTCTTGGGCCTCGCGGCCTTGGCGGTGACCGGCTGCGAGATCGACAGCAGGATTCTCCAGCGCATGGAGGTCCAGCCGAAGTACAAGGCCTACCAGGAAAACGACTTCTTCGCGGACCACCGCGCCATGCGCGAGCCTCCCTTCGGCACCATCCCGCGCGAGCGGCCGGCCGGGAACCCGGGCGTGACCGCGGGCGCGGTGGACGGCGTGCTCGTGAGCCAGGTCCCCATCCAGCTCACCCCCGAGGTGCTCGCGCGGGGCAAGCACAAGTACGACATCGTCTGCTCCCAGTGCCACGGCGTGCTCGGCGACGGGAACAGCATCGTGGCAGAGAACATGGCGCTGAGGCTGCCCCCCAGCCTCGTGGCCCTCAAGGACAAGCCCGCGGGTCACTTCTACCAGGCCATCACCTACGGCTACGGCGTGATGCCGTCGTTCGCCGGTGAGATTCGGCTGGAGGACCGCTGGGCGGTGGTGGCATACGTGCGCGCCCTCCAGCGGAGCCAGAACGTCCCGCTGGCGGAGGCGCCCGCGCAGGTGCAGGAGCAGCTGCGGCGGCAGACCGAGGAGGGTCGCCCGTGAGTGCAGCACAGACGGTGACACCGCGCCCTGCGGAGCTGGGGCGGTTCGACGGTGGTGGGCAGCTGATGAGGCTCGCGGGTGCGGTGGGCGTGGTGAGCCTGCTCGCGTCCGTCGTGGCCATGTTCGTCGGCTCGAAGGAGTGGCAGGAGCGCGCGGCGCACAGCTACCTGATGGCGTTCGCCTACTGGGTGGCCATTGCGGTGGCGACGCTCATCTTCCTGGCCATCTTCCACACGGCCAAGGCCAAGTGGGTGACGGCCGTGCGCCGGCCTCTCGAGGTGGTGGCCTCCTCGGTGGTCGCCCTCGCGGTGCTCTCCATCCCGCTCTACCTGGTGCTGGACAAGCTCTACGTGTGGACGCACCACGGCGCGGAGGAGCTCGCGCTCTGGGGCGTCAACGAGGTGCAGGCGCACCACCTGCACTTCAAGCAGGAGGGCTACCTCAACAAGCCGTTCTTCTTCGTGCGCCAGGCCATCTACTGGGGCAGCTGGATCCTCGTGAGCCACCTGCTCACCAAGTGGAGCCGGAACCAGGATGCGGAGGGGGGCCTCAAGGACATCGTGAAGATGCGGAAGTTCGCCCCCGGCGTGCTCCCGCTGCTCGCGCTGACCATCACCTTCGCCGCGTTCGACTGGCTGATGAGCCTCACGCCGCTCTGGCAGTCCACCATCTACGGCGTGTACTACTTCGCCGGCGGGCTGCTCTCGGGAATCGCCGTGTGGATCCTCTTCACGGTGAACGTCTTCCACGTCGGACACCCGGGCGCGCCGGTGAAGGAGGACCACCTCCACAACCAGGGCAAGTTCCTCCTCGCCTTCACGGCCTTCTGGGCCTACATCGCCTTCAGCCAGTTCCTGCTGGTGTGGGCGGCCAACCTCCCCGAGGAGGCGCCGTTCTACAGCATCCGCATGGGGCCGGCCTGGGCGCCCTTCTCCATCGCGCTGATCCTCCTCCACTTCGTGCTGCCCTTCTTCCTCCTGCTCAGCCGGGACCTGAAGCGCAAGCCGCGCGCGATTGGCGCGGTGGCCGCCTACATCCTGTTCGCGCAGTACGTGGACATGCTGTGGCTGGTGCTGCCCAACCGGTACCCGGGCGGCCTCCACCTGGTGTGGACGGACCTGACGGCGCTCGTGGGTGTGGGCGGCATCACGCTCGCGTACACCCTGTGGCGTCTGCGCGCCGGCGCGGCCCTCCCCGTGAAGGACCCCTACCTGCCCGAGGCCCTGAGGTACGTCCAGCCATGAGCACCGCTCAGCCCGAGTACGGCGTCGACGAGTCCCGGCTCATCCGGGGCGAGCACGGCGTCATCGCCGAGCCCGACGACATGCGCGTCACCCGCGCAGTCGTCGTGGGAATCCTGTCCATGCTCATCTTCGGCGTGTCCGCCGTCTGGGCGTACTACGTCATGGTCGCCGAGGAGAACACCATCCTCCCGGAGGGCGCGTTCCCCACGCCGGCCGTCATCACGCAGCGCCAGTACGAGGTGGGCATCGTCAACCAGTGGCAGTTCGAGGAAGACGTGCGCGCGCTGCGGCTGACCGCAGAGCGCCAGCAGTCCCTCCGGAGCGCCGGCTGGGTGGACCGCCAGCGGCAGCTGGTGCACCTGCCCATCCAGGACGCCATGCAGCAGGTCATCCAGGAGCAGCAGGCGGCCCAGCCGGGCGGGACGCAGCCCCAGGGTGGGACGCCGCAGGCCCCCGGCCAGGAGCAGAAGTAGGCTGGCCATGCACCGACGCATCAGCGACATCCGGCCGCTGTTCGTGGCGGCCCTCCTCGTGGCGACGGCGGCATCTGCCCTCCCGGGCGGCGCCTCGGCGCCGCGGGAGCTCACCGAGGAGGCCACGCGGCCCCCTGCCCTGCGCGGCGTGGACGTGGAGGAGCACCTCGGGGAGCAGGTTCCCCTGGACCTCGCGCTCACCGACGAGGAGGGGCGCGCGGTCACCCTGGGCCAGCTGCTCCCGGGCAACACGCCGGTGGTGCTGACGCTCGTGTACTACCGCTGCCCCATGCTCTGTAACCTCGTGCTGAACGGGCTCGTGCGCTCCATGCGCGACGTGGGCATGACGCTCGGCGAGGGCTACCGCGCCGTCACCGTCTCCATCGACCCGCTGGACACGCCGCTCAAGTCGCAGCAGCGGCGCCGCCACCACCTGCAGGCGCTGGGCATGCCCGAGCGCGCACCCTGGTCCTTCCTCACGGGCCCGGACGAGCAGGTGAAGAGGCTCGCGGACGCGGTGGGCTTCCGCTACACCTACGACGCCTCCACCCAGCAGTACGCGCACCCCGCGGTGGCCATGGTGCTCACCCCGGAGGGCAAGGTCAGCCGCTACCTCTACGGCGCGGACTTCCCCCAGCGGGACCTGCGCCTGGCCCTGATCGAGGCCGGCCAGGGCAAGGTGGGGACGTCCTTCGAGCGCGTGATTCTCTCCTGCTTCAAGTACGACCCGGCCACGAAGCGGTACGGGTTCTACATCTTCGGGTTCCTCCGGCTCGGCGCCCTGGTGGTGTTCGGCGCGCTGGCCACCTTGCTCGGCGTCTCGTGGTGGCGCGAGTTCAAGAAAGGTTCGGTGGCTTAATCCATGGACTTCTTCAAGCGACTCCTCTTCCTGCCCGAGCAGGCCTCCACCTTCGCGAGCAAGGTGGATGAGCTGCACGTCTTCGTCCTCGTCGCCACCATCCTCGCCTCCATCGGGGTGGGTGTGACGGCGCTCTACTTCTTCTTCCGCTTCCGCCGCCGCGAGAGGCACCAGACGACGGAGTACATCGTCCCCACGGTGATGACGGAGTTCCTCTTCGTCAGCGTGCCGTTCGTCCTGTTCCTCCTGTGGTTCGCCCTCGGCTTCCGCGACTACACGTGGGTGCAGACGCCGCCCCGGGACGCCATGGACGTCTACGTCTTGGGCAAGCAGTGGATGTGGAAGTTCAGCTACCCGGAGGGGCCCAACGGCGTGAACGTCCTGCACGTCCCGGCCAACAGGCCCGTGCGCCTGCTCATGACGAGCCGGGACGTCATCCACTCCTTCTTCATCCCCGCCTTCCGCATCAAGCGGGACGTGATTCCGGGGCGCTACACCGACACGTGGTTCGAGGCCACCAAGCCCGGCACCTACGACATCTACTGCACCGAGTACTGTGGCCTGTCGCACTCGAAGATGCTGGCCAAGGTCGTGGTGCTCAAGGCCGAGGAGTACGAGAACTGGGTGAAGGAGCAGCGCATGGGCGATAAGCAGAACCGCCAGGACGCGCTCGCGGACACCACGCTCGTCAGCCCCCGCGCCAACCTCGCGCAGCAGGGCCAGCGCCTGGTGGGCGAGGCCGGCTGCCTCAAGTGCCACACCGTGGATGGCGAGCAGCACATCGGCCCCACCTTCGTCGGCCTCTACGGCAGGGAGGAGCGGCTCGAGGGCGGCGAGACCATCACCGTGGATGAGGGGTACATCACCCAGTCCATGATGGTGCCCGGCGAGCACATCGTCTCGGGCTTCCCCAACGTGATGCCCACCTACCAGGGCAAGCTCCACTCGATGGAGACGGCCGCCATCGTCGAGTACATCAAGTCGCTGCGCACCCGCGACGTCGTGAACACCGCCAGCAAGGGTCCTGTCTATGAGCCAGTCCGCATCCAGTAACCCGGCGGCCGCTCCCGCCGAGGGCCACGCGCCCCACAAGAGCTACCTCACCGACGGCACCACCGTGCGTTCGTGGCTCCTCAGCGTGGACCACAAGCGCATCGCCATCATGTACCTGGTGCTCATCCTGCTGGCGTTCCTGGTGGGCGGCATCTTCGCCCTCCTGGTGCGCATCGAGCACCTGAGCCCGGGCCCCACCATCATGGACGCGATGACGTACAACCGCGTCTTCACGCTGCACGGCGTGGTGATGGTGTTCCTGTTCCTGGTGCCGGCCGTGCCATCCATCTTCGGCAACTTCCTCCTGCCCATCATGGTGGGCGCCAAGGACGTGGCCTTCCCGCGCCTCAACCTCCTCAGCCTCTACCTGTGGATCTTCGGCGCGGGCCTGGCGCTCTGGGGGATGATCAACGGCGGCGCGGACACGGGCTGGACGTTCTACACACCCTACTCCACCACCACGACGACGACGGTGGCGCCCATCCTCGTGGGCGTCTTCATCCTGGGCATGGGCGGCATCCTCACCGGCCTCAACTTCATCGTCACCGTGCACACCATGCGGGCGCCGGGCATCACGTGGTTCAAGTTGCCCCTCTTCGTGTGGGCGAGCTACGGCACCGCGGTGGTGCAGGTGCTGGCCACGCCGGTGATTGGCCTCGTGGTGCTGCTGACGGCCGCGGACAACACCTTCCACATCGGCCTGTTCGACCCGGCCCGCGGTGGTGACCCGGTGCTCTTCCAGCACCTCTTCTGGTTCTACAGCCACCCGGCCGTCTACATCATGGTTCTGCCGGCGTTCGGCATCATCAGCGAGGTGGTGAGCGCCTTCAGCCGCAAGAACATCTTCGGCTACCGGATGATCGCCTACTCCACGCTGGGCATCGCGTTCGTGGGCTTCTTCGTGTGGGGCCACCACATGTTCGTGTCCGGCGAGTCCACGCTCGACGCGGGCATCTTCAGCGTCATCACGATGCTGGTGGGCGTCTTCACCGCCATCAAGGTGTTCAACTGGGTGGGGACCGTCTACGGCGGCGCGGTGGACTTCAAGACGCCCTTCGCCTACTTCTGCGGCTTCCTCTTCTTCGTGGTGTTCGGCGGCATGACGGGGACGGCGCTGGGCGTCGTCTCGCTCGACGTGCACTGGCACGACACCTACTTCGTCGTGGCGCACTTCCACTTCATCATGGTGGGCGCGGCGATGATGGCCTTCCTGGCCGGCCTCCACTACTGGTTCCCGAAGATGTTCGGGCGCATGTACCACGAGGGGTGGGGCCTGACGGGCGCCACGCTCATCACGCTCGGGTTCATCGTCACGTTCGTGCCGCAGTTCCTCGCCGGCAACTACGGCATGCCGCGGCGCTACTACGAGTACCCGGAGCAGTACCAGGCGCTGAACGTCATCTCCACGCTGGGCGCGCTGATGCTCTTCACGGGCTTCTTCACCATCCTCTGCTACCTCATCTACGCGCTGAGGCACGGGAAGCTCGCCACCTCCAACCCGTGGGACAGCCACGGCTACGAGTGGCGCACCGCGAGCCCGCCGACCACGCACAACTTCGACGGCCCGCAGCCCTTCTTCCCGGAAGAGCCGCACCTCTACACCACCAAGCCCGCTCCCGAGGCCCAGCATGCAGTCTGAGACCGCGGCCCACCCGCCCTCCCGGCTGGCTGGCCACTTCGCCAGCCTCCCCGTGCAGGACAACGCTGCCCGCCTGGGCATGTGGCTGTTCCTGTCCACCGAGGTGCTGCTCTTCGCAGGCCTCTTCGTCTGCTACGCGTCCTACCGCTTCCTCTACCCGGAGACGTGGGCCGCGGGGAGCCGGTTGCTGAGCCTGCCGCTGGGCACCATCAACACGGTGGTCCTCATCGGGAGCTCGTTCACCGTGGCGCTCGCGGTGGACTTCGCCAAGCAGGGGAAGAACCGGCTGGTGTTCTTCATGCTCCTGCTGACGCTGGCGGCCGCCGCGACGTTCCTCGTCATCAAGGGTTTCGAGTACAGCCACAAGTTCCACGCGGGTGAGCTGCCGGGCGTGCACTTCCACATGAAGGAGACGGAGGGCCTGCTGCCCGGCATGCCCCTGTTCTTCTCCGTGTACTTCGCCGCCACTGGCCTGCATGCGCTCCACGTGATCATCGGCGCGGGCGTCCTGACATGGATGGCCCTCAAGGCGTGGCGCAACCACTTCTCCGTTGGCAACTACGTGGCCATGGAGAACGCGGGTCTGTACTGGCACCTCGTGGACCTGGTGTGGATCTTCCTCTACCCGCTGCTCTACCTCATCTGACCTAGGCCGCCATGGATCCGAAGGACTACAAGAAGAATGTCGCGGAGTACGCGGACGCAGCCCACGGCGTCGTCCACAGCCACTTCCGGACCTACCTCATCGTGTTCATGGCGCTGCTCCTGGGCACGGCGCTGACCTACACGACCGGGCGGATGCACCTGGGGAACTGGGCGCTCGTCATCGCGCTCGTCATCGCGTTCACCAAGGGCACGCTGGTGGCGATGTACTTCATGCACCTGGCCGAGGCGAAGGGCACCACCCGGCTCCTCATGGGTATCTGCCTGCTCTTCATCGCGGTACTCATCGGCTACGTACTCGGCGACTTCGGCACCCGCTTCCGTCCGGCCAACAGCCAGGGCTCGAAGTGGAGCGACCTGCCGGCGAGCAGCACGACGCGGGGCGAGTCTCCGGACATGCCGCGGGAGCTCGGCACGACGCCCTGAAGCGTCTCTCGAGGGCCGCCGACCCACGGGGCCTCAGGTGGTGTGCCCGCCGGTCTCCTCCGGCCTGGGTGCCCCGCTTGGGGCCCCGGGTCTTTGCGGGGCCCACGAGGATGAGCCCGAGCTTCCCCACTCCCCGAGGACCTCGCCTCTCCCCCTGGGAGAGGGACAGGGTGAGGGGGTTGTCCGTCCGGGTTCCCTCCCCGCGCTCCGCTACCCGTGCTGCTGCAGCGCGGTGGTGGGCAGCGTCACCATGCGTCGCCAGCCGCGCCTCGCGAGGAACCCCGCGAGGAAGAGGACTCCACACCCTGCGACGAGGAACGTGCTCGCGGGCCCCAGGGTGCCCCGCCTCGCCTCGTCGCGGAACACGAGGGGCTCGCGTGGTGCGCGGGCGTGGGCGTGGAGGCGTGTCACGAGCGCTTCTGCCGCATCCGGGGTGTCCTCCCAACGGAACGTGAGGGGCTCCTTCCTTCCGCCAACCTCGACCACCGGGCGGAAGCTGTTTCCGGGGCCGCGCCGGCGGTCGCGACGGTCCACCCGGGCCGTCGTCAGCGCCGCAGGCTCGAAGTCCGCCGCCTCGGTGCGCGTCAGCCAGCCAGCGCGCGCGAGGGTGCAGTGGGCGCCACCGGGGGCACACACGAGCTCGGTGAGCGCGGGGCGGTCCAGCATCCAGATGCCGAGGAAGAAGAACGGGGCCGCCATCAGGAGCATGGCGACGGCGGCCATACGCGCCGAGCGCCTGCGGGAGGCGTCCAGCTCGGGTGAGGGGGTGGGAAGGGGCTGTGGGCGCATTCTTTGGGACCTCGGTGCGCCCTATACCCCGACGCACCCCCACCTGCACGGCTCCGCCCCGTCCTGCGGAGGACATTGCCTGACTGTGCCGCGGGCGCTCCGGCGAGACCACCCCGGACGCCCTGGCCGGGCTCGGCTGCTCGGCCGTCCGGTGTTCCTGGGAGGGAGCCCCCTCCCCTCCTTTGTCCTTGCCTCCACGGTGCGCCTCGTGGTCTCGGCCACTCCAGAGCCCCTCCGGGGGCCGGATGCGGGACACGCGCGCTTGCGGCGAGCGCTCCCGGACGGAGCCGCGAATGGACGTGAAACACGAGGCGGTCGACGTGGACCGGGCGCAGGCGCGGGCCTGGGTGCTCCTCGCGGCGCTGAGCCTGATGCTGGCCGGCGCGCTGGCGGCGCTCCTGGTGGCGGCGCGCACGCCCGGCCTGGACCGGCTGGTGGGGGATCCGCTGTTCTTCAGACGGGCGCTGGTCGTGCATGTGGACATGTCCCTCGTGGTATGGCTCGTCGCCTTCACCGCGGGACTCTTCCGCCTGCTGCCCGCCCACCCGAGGCGCTCGCCGCTCGCGCGCGTGGCCCCGGCGCTCGCCCTGCTCGCGATGGGGGTGCTCGTGGCGGTGGCGCTGGTCCCGGGAGTCGAGCCGCTCCTGACCAACTACGTGCCCATGCTGGACCACCCGCTCTTCGCGGGCGGGCTGATGCTCTTCGCGGGTGCCGTCTCGCTGGCGCTGCTCGACTTCCGGTTGCTGCCGAGCCGGAAGGAGACGGACCGCTCCGGTCTGCTTCCCGTGGCGGCGGCACCGTTCGTGCGCGCGGCGGGGGTGGCCGTCGTGGTGGCGCTCGTCACGTTCTTCGTGACCTGGCTGCACACCCCGCGCTCGCTGCCTCCGGCGGCCTACTACGAGCTCCTCAACTGGGGCGGCGGTCACGTCCTTCAGTTCGCCAGCGTCGCCGCGATGCTCGCGTGCTGGATGATGTTGCTCACTCCGGTCCTCGGGCAGCCGCCGCTGCGCAAGTCCTGGAGCGCGTCGATTGCCGTGCTGCTGGTGCTTCCCCTCGTGTCAGCGCCCCTGCTCGCGATGAGGGACCCCACGGGCGATGGCTACCAGGTTGCCTACACGCGCCTCATGCAGCTCGGCATCTTTCCGGCGGTGTTGACGGTGCTGGGGCTCTGCATTCACGCGCTGGTGCAGGCAGGGCGTCGCGGCGCACTCGGCCCGGCGTGGAGGCGCGATGCGCGGCTGTGGGGCTTCGCCGCGAGCGCGGCGCTCACGCTGCTCGGCTTCGTCCTCGGAGCGCTCATCCGGGGGTCCACGACGACGGTGCCTGCGCACTACCATGCGGCCATCGGCGGGGTGACGGCGGCCTTCATGACGGTGACGTACGGGCTCCTCCCGTCCTTCGGGATGCCCCTCCCCTCCGAGCGCCTCCGCCGGCTCTCGCGGCTGCAGCCGGTCCTCTATGGCCTGGGACAGACGGTCTTCGCGTCCGGGATGGCGATTGCCGGTGCGTACGGCATGGGGCGCAAGGTCTACGGGGCGGAGCAGGTCAGGCGCTCCCTGCCCGAGTCACTCGGGATGGG
>JAKEEX010000504.1 GCA_022616315.1 Myxococcaceae bacterium | reverse complement strand
TGCAGCTCGGGGGCGGGCTCGAGCTCATCGCCAGCGAGAACGTGCAGCTCCTGCTCGGCTACCAGCGGACCGTGTGGGGCCGCAACACGGCGGCCATGGACGCCCTGGTGGTCACGGTGGTGCCCACGGTGCAGCTCTTCTAGAGGATGGCTGCTCGCCGTGCATGCGGCGGCACCGGAGACGCGCGACGAGAGGCCCCACCCGGCGTCCGGCCTGCGCCATACTGCGCGCCCCCTCGCCATGCGTCCCACCGTGCTGTCCCGCCTCCTCGACGTGCCCTCCCTCCGTGCGCTGCGGCGCCCGGTGTACGCGGCCGTGTGGGCAGGCGCCCTCGTCTCCAACGTGGGCACCTGGATGGTGACCATCGCGGTGGGCATCCACGTCACGCGCACCACAGGGCAATCCGCCTGGACGGGGGCGATTGCGGCCCTCACCTACGCGCCCGCGGTGGCGCTCTCCCCTCTCGGCGGCGCGCTGGCGGACCGGATGGACAGGCGCCTCTATCTCACGCGAATCACGCTCGCGCAGATGGGGCTCGCGGGGGTGCTGGCCGCGCTCGCCTTCTCCGACAAGCTCTCGCTCTCCGCGCTCGCCCTGCTGTGCTTCGCCGCCGGCTGTGCCACGACGCTGGCGTTTCCGGCCTTCAACGCGCTCCTCGCGGAGCTGGTGCCCGCGGAGGACCTCCTCAGCGCGCTGGCGCTCTCCTCCGCCCAGTTCAACCTCGGGCGCATCCTCGGCCCCGTGGTGGCGGCGGTGGTCCTCGAGTGGGGCGGGGTGACGTGGGCCTTCGCCCTCCAGGCCGTGTCCTTCTGCGCCGTGTTGCTGGCGCTCACGCGCGTGCCGGCACGCGGGGCCCCGGGCGCCGAGCACGCACCCCCTCTCTGGCAGGGCGTGCGCGAAGGACTCTCCACGGTGTGGACGGACGGCACGCTGAGGGGTGGCGTCGGACTCATCCTCGGGGCCGCGCTGCTCGTGGCGCCCTTCATCGGCCTCCTGCCCGCATTCGCGCTGCAGGAGCTCGGTGGCGGGGCGGCCGGGACCTCGCTGCTCGTCTCCACGCAGGGTGCGGGAGCGGTGGGGGCCGCGCTGCTGGTGGGCAGCGTCACCGCGCGTGTGGGCGCGCCCCGCATGCTGTCCGCTGCCGCCGTGGCGCTCGGGCCCGCCGCGCTCCTCTTCTGGCTCGCCCCGACGCTCCGGATGGCCGCCCCCGCGGTGCTCGTGCTGGGGGCGCTCTACTTCATCCTCATCAATGGCCTCCAGGTGCTCTGCCAGGGACGGGTGCCGCGCCGCCTGCAGGGCCGCGTCAGCAGCCTCCTCTCCGCCGCGCTGAGCGGTGGCTACGCGGTGGGGGTGGCGTCGTTGGGCTGGCTCGGGGACCACGTGGGCCTGCGCGTGAGCGCCGCGGGGGCCGCCCTCCTCTTCACCGGCCTGCTGCTCCTGGCGTGGCAGGCGACGGCCGGCGCGCTGCGCGCCACACGACCGGGGACGTCATGAGCCTCATCCTCGTCGTGGACGACGAGCGCTCCATCCTCGAGGTCCTCACGGACGTGCTGGAGGGGGAGGGCCACCGGGTGGTGACGGCCTGCAACGGGCACGAGGGGATGGAGTGCCTCCGCCGGATGCGGCCGCACCTGGTGCTGCTCGACTGGATGATGCCGCAGGTGGACGGGCGGCAGATGCTGGCCGCCATGCGTGAGCACTCCGCGTGGGCGGAGGTCCCCGTGCTGGTGATGAGCGCGGGGCGCCTCTCTCCCGCCGAGCGCGCCCACATTCCCTACTTCCTGGCGAAGCCCTTCGAGCTGGACGCGCTGCTCGAGCTCATCGCGAGGCTCCTCGCCCGCTGAGGCCGAAGGCCCCCCGCGGCAACGACGAGCCCCTGGAGCCGCCCTCCCCCTTCCCCTTCCGTCCCCGTAAGACAGGGCGGCTCCCGGGGCCTGCCGCGCACTTGCACCACGCTCTGAAGGTGCCCCCCACAGCGCTCCCCCCGAAGCGACGCGGTGGACACCTCCCCCCTGCGGAGCACGGGTCGTGCCATGGTGCACTCCGGTGCAGCTCTGTGGGCTCGCGTCCTTGCAGCGCCCGCCACGCGACAGCCATGGGGGGCCGGGAAATGCTACGGACGCGCCGTGCACCCTCGCCTGCCCACCGGGAGGAACGGGACTTCCCACGGCGGGGGGCTCGCGGGAGGCGGGCGGGC
>JAKEEX010000503.1 GCA_022616315.1 Myxococcaceae bacterium | reverse complement strand
GCCTTCAGCGCGGTGCGGAAATCGAAGGGGGCGAGCGAGGGCGAGGAGGCGTCGTGGCAGCTGCGGCAGCCCTTCTCGACCGGGTCCACCAGGCCCACCAGGCGCGCCAGCTCCGCGTCCTTCATCACGTGCGCGGGCGAGTAGTACTGGCCCCCGCCGTGGCACGTCTCGCACGTCACGTGCGCCACCCGCTGGTCCTTCACGTCCGGCGCATGGCAGGAGGTGCACCTCGCGTCCTTCTGCTGCGCAGGGGACAGACTCTCCATGGCCCGCGCATGCTTGGACTGCTGCCAGAGCGCGAAGGCCGCGGGGTGGCAGCCCTTGCAGCTCTCGGGGCCGAGGAAGTCCGCCCCCCATGCGGCGGAGCCGGCAGCGAGGACGGCGACGAGGACGACGGAGGCGCGGGAGAGCATGGGCGGTCGAGAGGACTAACAGACGCGACAGAAGCCCGGCAAGCGCGCTCGGCGCCTCGTGTGGGAGCGGATGCGCGCGTCCGGACGTTCCGGCCGTCCGGCTTGAGGTCGAACGCCCCGGGGCGCTAAGGGGCCAAGGCCATGAAGCTCATTGGCCTGACGGGAGGCATCGCCTCCGGCAAGAGCACCGTGAGCCAGGTGCTGCGCGAGCTGGGCGCGCACGTCCTGGACGCGGACCTCATCGCGCGGGAGGTGGTGGAGCCGGGCACTCCGGCGCTCGCGGAGATCGCCGCGCGCTTCCCGGGGGTGCTCACCCCGGACGGTCGGCTGGACCGCATACGGCTGGGCGAGCGCGTGTTCGCCCAGCCGGAGGATCGTGCGGCGCTCAACGCCATCATCCATCCGCGCATCGGCCAGGCCTTCCTGGAGAAGACGGCGGCGCTCCAGGAGGCCGGCGTGACCGAGGTGGTGTACGACGCCGCGCTCCTCATCGAGAACGGCATCCACGAGCGGATGGACGCCGTCCTCCTGGCGTGGGTGCCGCGGGAGGTGCAGCTCGAGCGCCTCATGGCGCGTGACGGGCTCTCGCGCGCGCAGGCCGAGGCGCGCCTGGCCGCCCAGCTGTCGCTCGACGAGAAGCGTCGCTTCGCCACCTGGGTGGTGGACAACTCGGGGACACGCGAGGGGACACGCGCGCAGGTGGAGCGCATCTGGGCGAGCCTTCACGGCCCTGCGGGGTTAGTGTAGGCGCCCCATGGCCACCGCGCCCAAGAGCGACGCTCCCTCCCCGCCCGCGGTCTACTTCGTCACCGGCTACCCGGGCCTCATCGCGAAGAGGCTCGTGGCCCACATTGCTCGCCACGCACCGGGCAGCCGCATCTATGCGCTCGTGCAGCCCCGCTTCCACAAGGAGGCCCTGGACCACGCGGGGAGCCTCCAGGGCGTCAGCGTGGAGGTGCTCCAGGGCGACGTGGTGGACATGCACCTGGGCCTGTCCGGCGAGGAGTACCAGCGCGTGTCCGGCGAGGTGACGGACATCTTCCACCTGGCCGCCATCCAGTTCCTCGCCGTGCCGCGCGAGGCGCTCTTCCGGGTGAACGTGGACGGCACGCGCAACGTGCTGGAGCTCGCGCGCGACTGCGGACCCCGCCTGCGCCGCTTCAACCACTTCTCCTCCTGCTACGTGAGCGGAGACCGGGTGGGCGTCATCGCGGAGGACGAGCTCGACGTGGGACAGGGCTTCCGCAATGCGTACGAGGAGTCGAAGTTCCACGCGGAGAGGCTCGTCCAGCGCGCCGCGAGCGAGCTGCCGGTCTCCGTCTTCCGGCCGGCGAGCGTGGTGGGGGACTCGCACACGGGGGAGATCGACCGCTTCGAGGGCCCGTACTTCCTCGGCATCCTCCTGGTGGCCTCGCCGCTCGCGGTGCCGCTGCCCCTGCCCGGCAACGGCGTCGCGCCCCTCAACGTCGTGCCGGTAGATTTCGTGGTGAACGCGGTGTGGACGCTGTCGCGGGAGCCACGCGCCGTGGGCCGCACCTTCCACCTGGTGGACCCGAACCCCATGAGCGCTCGCCGCGTGTACGAGCTCATCGCGGAGAAGGCCCACAAGCGCCTTCCGAAGTTCACGCTGCCCGCGCGCGCCACCGACGCCGTGCTGCGCCTGCCCGGGCTCGAGAAGCTCCTGCGCCCTCAGCGTGCGGCCATCAGCTACGTCAATCATCTGGCCATCTACAATTGCCACAACACTTTGGAGCTGCTGGACGGGACCGGAATCCGCTGTCCGCCCCTTTCCTCCTACCTCGACCAGCTGGTTGATTACGTGCGCGAGAGCTTCCGACGTCGCCGCGAAGAGCGCGCGAGTCAGATGGAAGATCCGCTCGATCAGCTGGAGCGCCCTGCGAAAGGTTGAATGATGATTGCTGCCATGTCCCGTCCGTTGCCCCGGCTCGCCGTGCTCGCGCTCGTTGCGGGTTGCACCGTCCAGAGCACGACCCCGCCAGACGAGAATCCCTGCGACCCCAACCCCTGCAACCAGGTCCAGCACCGCACGGTGTGCGTGGCCGAGGGCGCGAACTCGCGCTGCCTTTGCGAGGAGGGCTTCATGTCCCGGCCCTCCGGCGTGTGCGAGTCGGTGAACGACGCCAACTGTCCCTCGCACGCCGGTGACGCCGCCGAGCCGGACGACTGCAGCGCGCGCGCGAAGAGCTTCTCCACCACGGACAGCCAGCGCGCCCAGTCCATCTCCCCGGTTGGCGACGTGGACTTCTTCAAGGTCCCCGCGACCACGGGCCATGTCTACGAGGTGACCCTCAGCACCGAGGGCCAGACGTCGCTCGTCCCGCGTGTGGACCTGTTCGACCGCGGCGGCATCCACCTCGACTGGGCGGAGCCGGTGGGCACGCTGGGGCTCTCGCAGGTGCAGCTCTTCTTCAAGGCCTACACCACGGCCGAGCACTACCTCCGCGTGAGCCACTCGCCCGTGGACTGGTCCGTGGCGAACGGCGACTACATCATCTCCATCCGGGATGCGGGCGCGGATGACCACGGCGACGGTGACGCCTCCGCCACCTCCATTGCGGCGGACCCCGCCGGGACCCAGACGCCCGCAGTGCGCATCGGCCGCTTCGACTTCCCCGCGGACCACGACTGGTTCAGCTTCTCCGGCGACAGCAACAGCTACTACCAGCTGACCTTCGTGGACGACCAGGGCGCCCCGTTGAACTCCCAGGCTGCGCCCATCGTGCGCATCGCGGACGTGAACGGTGTCGCGCAGCTGTGGACGCCGGGCCAGAGGTTCCGCGTGGCGACGAGCGGCAAGGCCCACCTCGAGCTCGTCCGGAGCAACGGGGGTGTCACCACCTACCGCTTCGTCTTCACCTACAGCAACATCCCGTGACGGCACGGGTGGAGGGCGTCAGCCGATGACGCCCTCCCCCACGAGCTGGGCGAGGATGCGCGCGGTGTCCAGCCGGCTCATCCCGCTCACGGCGAAGAGGTCGTCGTAGCTCACGGTCCCGTCGATCTGCGCGAGCACGAAGCCTGCGCGGTGGTCGAGGTTGAGCCAGATGATCTCGTCCTCCTCGAGCCGCACGCGTGGGCGGGCATGGAGGTCCCCGAGCTTGGACTCGAGCATGGCCATCAGCACGCGCTCGCTCTCCTTGCGCATGTGCTGGACCGCGGGGTCGTCCGGGGCGTGCTGCTCGGCCTTCGCGAGCAGGTCCATGGCCCCCGAGTGGTCGTCCAGCTCGAGGAGGTCCCGCACGCCCTGAAGCAGGACATCCGCGGACTCACATGCCTCCGCACGGGAGCTGGCTGGCCGGGGTGAACCCGGTGCGGAAGACGCAGACACGAGGCGGAGCGGATCGGCTCCCGGCCCCGGGGCGTGCTCACCGATGACCACGCGCGCGCCCGGCGCTGCATCCCACGCACTCGGTTGCGTGGCGCCCGTGGGTCCTCCCCGGGCGGAGTCCGGAGGCCGCGCCGGCGTGAAGGACGACAGGAGGACACGGGCCGCCGTGTTGGCGGGGTCCAGTTCCAGGGCCTGCTCCAGGAGGCGCCGTGCACCCTCCGGGTCCCCGTTGGTGCGGAGCCAGCCGGCGGTCTCCACCATCTGCCTTGCTCTTTGCGCGCTCATCCGACGCTCAACGCCCCTGCCCCATCCGCTGCACGATGCCCCGGAAGAGGTTCACGGTGCGGCCCACCTGCTCGAGCGACTCGCCGAGCGCCGCGAGGTCCTCTCCCTTCAGGGCCCTCGTTGCAGCCTTCAGGTAGCGCTCGGCCTTGAGCAGTGCGTCGCTTCCGAACTCGCTCCCTTCAGTCAGCCCGCGCACCCGCGGCAGGAGGCCGTTCGCCTCTCCCACGAGCGCCTCCAGCTCCTGTCGCTTCTGGCGGACCTCATCGGTGGCGCGCGCCTCGAGCAGGTAGTCCCGCTGCTCGTCCATGATGCGGGCGAGCTCGTCCTCTGTGAGGCCTCCAGTCGCGGTGACGGTGATGGACTGGCGCTGGCCCGTCTCGCGGTCCACCGCGGAGACGCTCACGAGCCCCTCGGAGTTGATGTCGAAGGTGAGGTCGATCTCCACCTCGCCGCGGCGCGCCTCGCGCAGGCCGGACAGGACGAACTCACCGAGCAGCTCGTTCTGGTGCGCGATCTCGCTCTCACCCTGCAGGACCATGATCTTCACCACGGTCTGCCCGTCACGGGAGGTGTTGAAGCGCTCCGTGACGGTGGTGGGGACGGTGGTGTTGCGCGGGATGAGCTTGCGCACGTACCCGCCGGCGATGGCCACCCCCAGGCTCTGCGGCGTGACGTCCAGGAGCAGCACCTCGCTCTCCTCGGAGAGGAGGCTGTGGGCATGGATGGCGGCGCCGAGCGCCACCACCTCCTCCGGGTGGACGCCCTTGCAGGGCTCTCGCTTGAAGTGCTTGCGCACCAGCTCCTGGACCAGCGGCATGCGGGTCATCCCTCCCACCAGGATGACCTCCTTCAGGTCCACGACGCGCACCCCTGCCTCGCGCAGCACGTCATCCACGATGGCGAGCGTGCGGTGGGCGAGGTCCCGGGTGAGGTCCTCGAGCTTCTCGCGGGTGAGGGTGGCCTGGAGGTGAAGCGCGCTTCCGCCTCCCGGCGGCGTGCAGATGAAGGGCAGGCTGACCTGTGCCTCGCGCGTGGAGGACAGCTCGACCTTGGCCTTCTCCGCCGCGTCCCGCATCCGCTGGAGGGCCATGCGGTCCTTGCGCAGGTCGATCCCGTGCTCCTTGGCGAAGCCGAAGACGAGCCACTCGATGACGCGGCTGTCGAAGTCCTCGCCGCCGAGGAACGTGTCTCCTCCCGTGGCCGCGACCTCGAAGACGTTGCTCGCGACCTCCAGGACGGAGACGTCGAAGGTGCCGCCGCCCAGGTCGAACACGGCGATCTTCCCGGTGACGGACCTGCCGAAGCCGTACGCGAGCGCCGCCGCGGTGGGCTCGTTGAGGATGCGGAGCACCTCCAGCCCGGCGATGCGGCCGGCGTCCTTGGTGGCCTGGCGCTGGCCGTCGTTGAAGTAGGCGGGGACGGTGATGACCGCGCGGTTGACCGGACAACCGAAGTGCGCCTCCGCGTCGAGCTTCAGCTCTGCCAGCACCGTCGCGGAGATCTCCGGCAGGGCCCAGTCGCGCTCGCCGAGCCGCACACGGATGTCGTCGTGCTCGCCGCACACCACGGGGTAGCTCAGCCGCTGCAGGCTCTCCTGGACCTGGGACGAGGAGAACTTGCGGCCGATGAGGCGCTTGGCCGCGTACACCGTGTCCTGCGGATTGGTGATGGCCTGCCTCTTCGCGATTGCGCCCACCAGCCGCTTCCCGTTGCGGCCCACCGCGACCACCGAGGGCGTCAGCCGCTGTCCGGTCCGGTTGGGGATGACCAACGGCTGGTGGCCCTGGACGGACGCGACCACGCTGTTGGTTGTCCCGAGGTCGATGCCGATGACAGGTTCACGCTCAGCCATGACGGCTCCGGACGAGGCTGGGGACGCCTCAGATCACCCACCACAGTTTCCGCAGCTGCGCCTTTGCCCCCGCGTGCCCGGGCTCGAGCTCGAGCACGCCAGCGAAGTGCAGCCTGGCGCTCTTCTTCGCGCCGGTGTCGAGGAGGCAGAGGCCCAGGAGGAAGCGGTACTCCGGCTCCCGGGGCGCGAGCTCCACGGCGCGCTGTGCGAGTGCGCGCACCTCCACTGGGTCCGATCCCTGACGTCGCAGCACCTCCGCGGCGTGGTACGCCGCTTCGGCGTTCTGCGGATCCAGTGAGGTGGCCTGGCGCAGGGCGGTGGCGGCGGTGGAGAGGTCACCCCTGCTCGCGGCGTCCAGGCCCCGCTTGAGCTCTTGCGAGACACGCGCCTGCTCGTTCCAGCGCCGCGCCACGCTCAGGAGCTGGCTCACCTCCGCGTTCTTCGGGTCCAGCTGCGCGAGCCTGTGGAGCTCTCCCACGGCCCGCTCCATGTCCCCCTGTTCGACGAGCCCGCGCGCGTGTGCGAGCCCCTCCCGCACCCGCGCGGCCCGCATCAGATACGGGTGTCTCGTCAGTCGCGAGCGGCGCTCCGCGTCCCGCTCCTCGTCGACCTCCGACCTCGGCGCCGGCGTCGGATGCCCACCCTCACGGGGAGGCGGCGTCAGCGGCCCGGGAGCAGGTGGGGCGGCGAGCTCCGGGTGTGCCTTCAGGTACGCCTGACGGCGCTCGGGATCCGTGAGCGTGGCGTGTGCCTCGGAGAGGCGGAGGAAGAGGCGCTCCACCCGCGCGCGGAAGCTCCCGAGGCTCCTGCCGTAGAACCGGTCCGGGTGGAAGCGCTGGCTCAATGCATAAAAGGCGCGCTTCACCTCCGCGGGTGACGCCCCGGCCGACACGCCGAGCAGGGAGAAGTGATCCACCGTCTCCGCGCGCGCCTCCAGGGCGAGGATCTCCTGCTTGCGCTCCGGGTCGAGCTCCACCTCCTCCTGGAGCGCCGCGCTCGCCGCGCCCACGTGCTCGGGCCGCTGAACGCGGGCGGGGGCAATGGCGCCCTTGGCGCGGAGGGAGAGCAGCAGCGCGAGCGTCTGCGGCTCTGCGAACGGCGAGCGCTGGAGCACCTCCGCGATGGTGCACACCTTCCCGACCTGGGCGAGGACGACCACCTCGTCCGGCGTCAGCCCAAGGCGGGTCGCATCCGCCTGCGGCGTCGTGGCGATGTGGTCCGGGCGCGCGCCCAGACCAACGATGTGCTCCCCCTGGCTCATCGCGGAACTGCACTTCCTCTCACTGGAACTGGGCTGGGACTGTAATTGATCCGTCCCACCGAACGCCAGCGGCTGCCACAGTCGCGAAACTCAGGTCTGGAGTGCCTGCTCGAGGATGCGCAGGCCCTCGTCGAGCTGGGCCTCGGTGACGGTGTAGGCGGGGGCGAACCGGACGGTGCGCTCGCCTGCGGTGTTGACGAGCAGGCCCAGCTCGCGGCACCGGTTCACGACCGGGCCCGCCTCGCCGTTCAGCTCGACGCCCATCAGGAGGCCCCGGCCGCGCACCTCCGTGATCCGGCCGCCCAGCCGCTCCTGGAGCTTCTGCGCGTGTCGGATGAAGTGGGCGCCCTTGCGCTCCACGCTCGCGAGCAGCTCCGGCTCCCGCACCTTTCGCATGACGACGTTGGCCGCCGTGGCCGCGAGGGGATTCCCCCCGAAGGTGGAGCCGTGGCTCCCGACGGGGAGGCTCTTTCCCAGCGCCTCGCTGCACACCATGGCGCCGATGGGGAGCCCGTTGCCGAGTGCCTTGGCCACGCTGAAGGCATCCGGGAGGATGCCTTCGTGCTGGAAGGCGAAGACCTTCCCCGTGCGCCCGATACCGGTCTGCACCTCGTCCATCAGGAGCAGGAGGCCGTGGGCGTCACACAGCTCGCGCAGGCCCCTGAGGAACCCCGGGGGCGCCGCGCGCACGCCGCCCTCCCCCTGGATGGGCTCCACGAGGATGGCGGCCGTCTGGGGCCCGACGGCCTTGCGCACCGCCTCCAGGTCCCCGTACGGCAGGTGGCGGAAGCCCGGCATCAGCGGCTCGAAGCCCTTCTGGTACTTGGCCTGCCCGGTGGCGGAGACGGTGGCCAGCGTGCGGCCGTGGAAGGAGTTCTCGAACGCGAGGACCTCGAAGCGCTCGGGAGTGCCCCGGTCCTTCATCACCCGGCGCGCGAGCTTGAGCTGCGCCTCGTTGGCCTCCGCGCCGGAGTTGCAGAAGAAGGCGCGCGCGAGGCCCGAGGCGGCGGAGAGCTGCTCGGCCAGCTCGATGGAGGGCTCCGAGTAGAAGACGTTGGAGACGTGCCACAGCTTGTCTGCCTGTGCCTTCACCGCCGCCACCACCTCCGGATGGCAGTGTCCGAGCGCCACCGTCGCGATGCCGCCGAGCAGGTCCAGGTAGCGCCGCCCGTCCGCATCCCACACGTACACGCCCTCGCCACGCTCGAGCACGATGGGCTGCTGCTTGTAGTTCTGCAGCAGGTGCGCGCCGGCGCGCTCCATCCACTCCGTGTTGTGGCTCCCTCCGGCGGTGCCCGGCGGGGTGGAGGGCGACTGGGGGGAGAGCTGGACCTTCTGGGGGCTGTGCACGACGGTGCTCCTCTGAGGGCTTTACGCTTGAAGGGCAGACGACCTGGGAATCAGAGAATGTAGCGCGAGAGATCCTCGTCCTGAAGCACCGCGGCGAGCCGCTCGCGGACGAAGGCCGCGTCGATGCGGACGTCGCGCTCCCCGAGCTCGGTGGCCCCGAAGGAGACCTCGTCCAGGAGCCGCTCCATCACGGTGTGCAGCCGCCGCGCCCCGATGTTCTCGGTTCGCTCGTTGACGGACTGCGCCATGCGCGCGAGCTCGGCCACGGCGTCGTCGGTGAACTGGAGCCGCACGCCCTCCGTGGCGAGGAGCGCGGTGTACTGGCGCAGGAGCGAGTTGCGCGGCTCCTTGAGGATGCGGACGAGGTCCTCACCGGAGAGAGGCTCCAGCTCCACCCGGATGGGGAAGCGTCCCTGCAGCTCCGGGATGAGGTCCGAGGGCTTGGAGACGTGGAAGGCTCCGGCGGCGATGAAGAGGACGTGGTCCGTCTTCACCGTGCCGTGCTTCGTGTTGACGGTGGAGCCCTCGACGATGGGGAGGATGTCGCGCTGCACGCCCTCGCGCGAGACGTCCGGCCCGCCGCCCCGGCCTCCGTCGCGGCTCGCAATCTTGTCGATCTCGTCGATGAAGATGATGCCCGACGTCTCCGCGCGCAGGAGCGCGTCCCGCGTGATGCGCTCGGTGTCCACGAGCCGGCCGGCCTCCTCCTGCACGAGGAGCTTGAGGGCCTCCGGCACGGGGACCCGGCGCCGGCGGGTGCGCGCCATGCCCGGGAAGGACTTGAAGAGCTCCTGGAGGTTCATCCCGAGCTCCTCCATCCCCTGCCCTCCCATCCCGCGCAGGAAGGGGGGCGCTCCCTCGGGCACCTCCAGCTCCACCTCCTGGTCGTCCAGCGTCCCGGCGCGGAGCCGCGCGCGGAGCTTGTCCCGCTCGCCCTCGGAGAGCCGCGGTGGGGGGGACGGCGGGGGGGGTGGTGCGAAGCCGAAGGGGGATGGGGATGATGCGGCCTGGGGAGCGCGTCCTGCGAGGAGCTCCATCAGCCGGTCCTCGGCGAGCTCCTCCGCGCGTGCGCGCACCCGCTCGGTCTCCTCCTCGCGGACGAGCGCGATGGAGGCCTCCACCAGGTCGCGCACCATGGACTCCACGTCGCGCCCGACGTAGCCCACCTCGGTGAACTTGCTGGCCTCCACCTTGATGAACGGGGCCTGGGCGAGCTTTGCCAGCCGGCGCGCGATCTCCGTCTTGCCCACGCCCGTGGGGCCAATCATCAGGATGTTCTTCGGGTGGATCTCGTCCTTGAGCTCGTCCTGCACCTGCTGGCGGCGCCAGCGGTTGCGCAGCGCGATGGCCACCGCGCGCTTGGCCGCGGCCTGTCCCACCACGTAGCGGTCCAGCTCGCTGACGATCTCCCGCGGGGTCAAGGACGCCGTCTTGCCGGGCTCGCTCATGTCGCGTCAGAGCTCCTCGAGCGTGAGGCTCTTGTTGGTGAAGACGTCGATGTCCGCGGCGATCTCCAGGGCCCGCCTGGCGACGTCCGCTGCCGGGAGGGCGGAGTGCTCGAGCAGGGCGCGCGCGGCGGCGAGCGCGAAGTTGCCGCCGCTGCCCACCGCGGCCACGCCGTGGTCCGGCTCCACCACGTCCCCCGCGCCCGAGAGGATGAACGTCTTCTCCCGGTCCGCCACCACGAGCAGCGCTTCCAGCCGGCGCAGGTAGCGGTCCGTCCGCCAGTCCTTCCCGAGCTCCACGCAGGCGCGCGCGAGGTTCTTGCGGTGCTCCTTGAGCTTGGCCTCGAAGCGCTCGAAGAGGGTGAAGGCGTCCGCGGTGCTCCCGGCGAAGCCCGCGAGCACCTCGCCGTCGCCCAGCCGGCGCACCTTGCGCGCGGTGGACTTCATCACCGTCTTGTCGAGCGACACCTGGCCGTCGCCCGCCATCACCGTCTTGCCGTCACGGCGGACGCAGAGGATGGTCGTCATTGGCTGCCGTGTAACAGGCGGGCACTCCCGCTTCCACCGGTTTGCACCCCTCCTGTCGGACGAACCGCAGTGTCACGCGCGAGGGTGGGCCTTGTCGTAGACCGCCTGCAGCTGCTCCCAGGTGACGTGGGTATAGCGCTGCGTGGTGGACAGGCTGGCGTGCCCGAGCAGCTCCTGGATGCTGCGCACGTCGGCGCCGCCGCCGAGCAGGTGGGTGGCGAAGCTGTGGCGCAGCGCGTGCGGGGACACCTTGCGCTTGAGGGCGCACTGGAGGACGTACGTGTCCAGGTGCCGCGCGATGCTGCGTGGACGCAGCCTCCCGCCGCGGTAGTTGAGGAAGAGCGCATCCGGTGCCTGGTGTGCACCGGGCACGGCGAGCAGCTCGCCCCGCCGCGCCAGGTACGCGTCCACGGCCGCGACCGCCTGCTCGTTGATGGGCACCAGGCGCTCCTTGGAGCCCTTGCCCATCACCCGCGCCACGCGCGCACGCCGGTCCACGTCCCGCACGTCCAGCGCGCACAGCTCGCTGATGCGCAGGCCGCCGCCGTAGAGGACCTCGAGGATGGCCCGGTCACGCAGGCCCAGCACCGTCTTCGTGTCCGGCAGCGCGAGCAGCGCGAACACCTCGTCCACGGGCAGCACCTTGGGTAGCGTGCTCGGGAGCTTCGGGCTCTTCACCATCTTGGCGGGGCTCGCGGGCAGGAGCTTCTTGCGCACGAGGAACCGGTAGAACGCCCGGATGCTGGCGAGCTTGCGCGCGCGGGTGCGCGGCGCGGCATCCACCGCGAGCGTCCCCAGGTACCCGCGGATGCCCGCGTGCCCCACCGACAGCAGGGACTGTCCGAGCCGCCCCACCACGTACTCTTCGAACGCCCCGAGGTCCGTCAGGTAGGCCTTGAGCGTGTGCGGTGAGACCCCGCGCGACAGCTCGAGGTGACGCTGGAACTGCTCGAGCAGCGGCGAGTGCGGAAGCGGGGACATGGTGGGGCGAACGCTCGCGCGCGAGGCACGGACAGTCCAGTTTCCGGCGAGCCCTCAGGGAACGTCCGTCGCCACGTGCACGCCCTTCCGGTTCCGGCCGTGGAGCAGGTACACCACGCGGCTGCCATCCCGCGCGGCAAAGAACGCGGGGAGGACGGCGGAGTGGTCCAGCGTGCGGTACTCGCCCGTCGTGAGGTTCTGGACGCCCACGTCGTAGGTCGGAGCGTCCAGCCGCGCCGAGGTGGTGAGCAGCCGCTGGCCGTCCTCGCTCACCTTGAAGCTGTAGACGCCCGTCAGGAGCTTGCGCGCGGGGGCGTCCGGCTTCGCGAGGTCCACCTTCATCAGGTCGCACGCGCGGCCCTCGCGCACGCAGGTGGTGCGGTAGAGGAGCGCCGTGTTCCCGGGCGCGAAGGTGTAGCCGAAGACGCCCTGGCCGAGCTTCCGGGCCTGCTCCTCGCCCACGCGGTAGAGCATCAGGTCCACGGAGTAGAGAGGCTGGAGGAAGCGCTGAACGAAGGCGACGTGGCGCGCGTCCTGGCTCCACTGGAAGTTGGGGACGCGCGCGCCGAGCCTCCTGGCCTCGCCTCCGGTCAGCGGGGCCACGACGAGGGTGCCGGCGCCACCGGCTGCGCCCGCTGCCGCCACGTACTTCTCCAGGAAGGCCACCGCGCTGCTGTCCGGTGCGAAGGCGAAGAGGGCGCCCATGTCCGAAGCATTGGGTGCGTCCGCAACCTTCTCGCCGACCTTGTGCGCGGGACCGCCGTCCGAAGGCCCCACCACGAGGTCACCGAGCTCGCCGCGACGCGCACCCTCCGTCCGGGCCAGGTGCTTGCCATCGGGAGAGAAGGCGAAGTCCGTGGTGCCCTCCGCCACCCGTGCGGTCTTCCCCGTCGGGATGGACGCGAGGAAGAGGTCGTACACGTCGGGCGTGGACGGGTTGCGGACGGTGAACGCCACGTGCCTCCCATCCGGGGAGAGCTTGTAGTCCCCCACCTGGTCCGCGAGCTTCTGCGGCGGGCGCGAGCCATCCGCGGGGACCACGGCCAGGCTGGCCGCCGCATTCAGCCGGCGCTTGAAGACCAGGCGCGTGCCGTCCGCGGAGAACGCGGCGGTGGCCACCTCTCCCGCGACCTCACGGAAGGGGCCCGAAGGGAGCGCGCCCACCTTGAGGACCCCACCATCCACGAAGGCCACGGAGCGGCTGTCGGGGCTGACGAGCATGTAGGTGACGTGCGCGCCGAGAGTCCGGGGCTCGGCGTCCGCAGACGCGAGGTCCACCACCTTCAGCTGGCCAGCCTGGGCGGCGGGGTTGTAGCCCTCGAGGAGCAGGACCTGCTTGCCGTCCGGGCTGAAGAGGGAACCACCGGGGACGTTGGTGACACCCGTGCCGAGCTTGCGCGGTGCACCTCCCTCCACCTCCGCGGCGTAGAGCGTGCCCACGAGCATCTGCGGTGGCACGCCCGGGAGCCGGGGCTTCTGCGCGTCCACCAGGTAGGTGACGTGCTTGCCGTCCGGCGTGAGGCGGAGGTCCGCGGCCCCTTCCCGGTCGAGCGTCCTCGCCGTCCCTCCCGCCTCGCCGGAGGGTGCGCTCCCTGCACCGGGGCGCTCCTGCTTGCAGCCCGGGCCCGAAGCGAGCAGCAGCGTCGCCAGCGTCACGCCGGCGAGCCTCCTCGTGCACACGACCATCCCGTCGTTCATCGTGTCTCCCACCGTCAAGCGCTCCGCTGGGTGCCAGCGGAGGCCACTCCGGGCACCGTGTCCAGCCACGGACCGAAGTCCGCCTGTGCTCGCGCAGAGTATGCCGCACGCTTGTCCGCTTTCTTCACCCGGCCCGGCAGGGGCGGGAAGAGGCCGAAGAGGACGTTGCTCGGCTGGTACACGTACCCCTGCGGGTGCGCCTCTCCCGTCACGTGGCGGTACAGCGCGCCGAGCGCGGTGGTTGCGGGGGGCGGATGGAACGTGCCTCCGGTGAGGCGCGCGTGCACCGCCAGCGCCGTGAGGTATCCACACGCCGCGGACTCCACGTACCCCTCGACGCCGGTGATCTGCCCCGCGAAGAACACCCGCGGCTCCGCGCGCAGGCTCAGGTCCGCACCGAGCAGGCGCGGTGCATCGATGAAGGTGTTGCGGTGGATCTGCCCCATGCGCAGGAACTCCGCGTGCTCGAGCCCCGGAATGCTCGGGAAGATGCGCCGCTGCTCGGTCCAGGTGAGGCGCGTCTGGAAGCCCACCATGTTGTAGGCCGTGCCGTGGGCGTCCTCCATGCGCAGCTGCACCACGGCGTACGGGGACCTCCCGGTGCGGGGGTCGGTCAGCCCCACCGGCTTCATGGGCCCATGTGCCAGCGTGTCCTCACCGCGCTCGGCCATCACCTCGATGGGCAGACACCCCTCGAAGTACTTCGGTTCCTCGAAGCTGTGCGGAGCCACCTTCTCGGCCGCGCACAGCGCGCGCACGAAGCGGCGGTACGCCTCCTCGTCCATGGGGAGGTTGAGGTAGTCGTCGCTGCCGCCGCGCCCCCAGCGGCTCTGCCGGAAGGCCACCGTCATGTCCACGGAGTCCGCCGCGACGATGGGGGCGATGGAGTCGTAGAAGTAGAGCTTCTCCCCCACGTACCCCTCGAGCGCGCGGGTGAGGGCGTCCGACGTGAGCGGACCCGTGGCCACCACCACCGTGCCTTCCGGGAGCGTGTCCACCTCCCCCGGAACCACCGTCACGTTGGGCGCGCCGGTGAGCAGGGCCGTCACCGCGCCTGAGAAGCGCTCGCGGTCCACGGCCAGCGCCTCGCCCGCTGGCACACGGTGCGTATCCGCGCTCGTGAGGATGACGGAGCCCAGGCGCCGCAGCTCCTGGTGCAGCAACCCGATGGCCGACTCCGGACTGTCGGAGCGAAGGGAGTTGGAGCACACGAGCTCCGCGAGCTGGTCGCTCTTGTGGGCCGGCGACCGGTGCTGCGGCTTCATCTCCCGCAGCTCCACCTTCACGCCGCGCCGGGCCAGCTGGTAGGCGCACTCGCTGCCCGCGAGGCCGCCGCCAATCACCGTCACCGTCTTCTCGCTCACCGTCACACCGCACCTCCCTCCGGTCAGCATGCCTACCAGGGGCGGAGAGGCGCTGCAGCCCCCACGTTCCGGCCACGCGCCGGACGTGGCGGCCTTCCAGGCGCTCCCTAAGGCTCCCCTGCCCGCCCCCTGCCCGACCTGCCGGTACGCGCAGGGGCCTTCGGACCATGCCAGCCAGGGACACCCTCCCTAGGTTTGGGCGGTTCGTTGAATGCCGTGCATCGGTGGTTCCTACCACTTGACGACGGAGGCGGATGCCATGAGCCGCGCCAAGGAACTCGAGAAGCTGCGCCTCGTCCTGCAGCGTCGCCGCCGGGCGGTCCTCGAGACGAGCCGCGGGGCCCGCGAGGAGCTGCGCGCCCTGAAGGACCAGGAGCGGGACCCGGAGTACGAGGAGGGCGCGCAGTCCGAGCTCGCCGACTACACGTTGAGCCAGCTCGTGGAGTCCCATCGCAGGGAGCTCGAGCTCATCGACAGTGCGTTCCAGCGCATGGACCAGGGTGTCTACGGCGAGTGCGTGGACTGCGGCGCGGACATCCCGCTGGACCGCCTCCGGGCCCTCCCCTTCGCCATCCGCTGCGAGGAGGACGCACGCATGTACGAGCGCGAGCGCCGCGGCAGCCCCCAGCAGGCGAACTTCACGCTCTGACCCTCGGAGTGCGTGCGCCTCGCACGTGCTCAGGGCGGAGTGGCGACGGCGTCCTTCTGGAGGACCACGAACCGGTAGCGATCCAGCCCGTTCTGTCCGGCGGTGTAGAGCACCGCGGTGAGCAGCTGGTAGGGCACTCCCCGGTCGGCGATGACCGCCATCTCCCCGCTGAACGGCGCGTCCGGACGGGCCGAGGCGATCTGCTTCAGCTTCGCCACCTCCTTCTTCAACGCCGCGTCAAGCCCGAGGACGAGCCGTCCCTGCAGCTCCCCCTCCGGGAACGCGCCGTCCCGAAGGGTCACCACCGGTGAGCCCTTCACGAGGATGGCCCGGGAGGTGATGGTCACCGGCACCGCCTCCCGCGGGGTCTGCCGCGTGGTGGAGGCGGGCGGCCGCACGTCCCCGCTCGTCGCGCTCGCCACCGTGGACGCGGAGAAGGACTTCAGGAGGAACACCAGGATGATGGTCATCATGTCCATCATCGCGGTGAGGTTGAGGTCGCGGATCTCCAGCGCGCTCTCGCGCTCCTTGCGCCGGCGCCGGGCCGCTGCGCGCCGCGAGGCGAGCCAGCGCCGCTGCTCCTCCGTCACTGCGGCCGCGTCATCCATCGAGGAGCTCTCCCAGCTGGACGTCCGAGAAGAGCAGGCGCCGCGCGGGCCCCGGCGTCTCGCGCACGGCGTCCATCACCTGCACGAGCGTCTCGTAGGAGACGTCCGGTTCCGCCACGAGGATGATGGCGGACTCGCCCGGGAAGGCGTCCTTGATCGACACCATCTTCTGCGTGAGCCCCGGAAGGTCGTAGCTGCCGTCCGCGCGGCGCGGGAGTGTGGGCGCCCGTCCGCCGCCCTCCGTCGGCGCTGCTGCCTCCGCGCCGAGGATGGCCCGGTTGCTGGAGATGAAGAGGCCCTCGCGGGAGATGTGCACGGACAGCTGGAGTCGCGGTTCCGCCTGTGATCCTTGCGGCTGCGCCGCCTCGGGCCCGGCGTACGCGGGCGCCGTCACGTTGAGGATGCCGAACGAGGCGAGGCCCGTGATGCTCATCAGCATGAAGATGATGAGGTTCATCAGGATGTCGAGGTACGGCACGAGGTTGAGCTCGCCCGTGTCCTCGGTACTCCCTCGCGTCCGCCTGCGCCTCAGGGCCGCGTGCGCCATGGAACCCTCACCTCTCGGACGCCTCTCATCATGGAGCGCCCCTCAGGGCTCCCGCGGCTCGCCGTCCAGTCCGGGTGTCTCGCCCGCGGCGCGGCGCGCCAGGAGG
>JAKEEX010000502.1 GCA_022616315.1 Myxococcaceae bacterium | reverse complement strand
TGGGCTGGATGATGTGCGTGCCGAAGCGAATCATCTGGCGCGCGGTGTCCTCCATGCGCAGCGAGCGGGCGATGCCGTGGCGGTTGCTCCAGTCCACCATCTGCCAGAGCTGCGTGAGGATGTAGAAGTGGTAGTAGACGGAGTTCTCCGTCGCGACGCCGTCCTCGGCGACCGCGTTCGCGAGCAGCGAGCCGATGCGCTCCGCGGCCAGCACCCGCCAGCGCGGTGACTGCGGCCAGGTGGGGAAGCACTCCGCGATGAGCCACAGCGCGGCCGCCTCCGCGAAGCCGTGGTTGTATTCCTCCTCGAAGTTGAGCGGGTCCTCGAGGAAGGCCCCCGTGGTGGTGAGCAGCGCGAGGAGCGTCTGCTCCTCGTCGGCGGAGAGGGCCTGGGCCATCTTCAGCTTCCAGTAGGTGTTGACGAGCACCATCGCGCGGTAGGCGGTGCCGTGCTTGTCGGAGCTGTAGGGCCCGTTCTGTCCGTCGCGCGCGAAGGCGCTCACTACCTGCATCAGCTTGTCGCGGTAGCGCACGTCGCCCGTCTCGCGGAACGCCCACAGGAGGTGCGCGGTGGGTCGCAGCGAGTAGAAGACGAAGCGCCAGTACGAGTCGTCGTACGGGTCCTCCGTCCAGGTGAGCGGAGAGCGGAGCGTCACCGGAGAAGAGCGGGGCACGGGCCACCGGTCCTCGAGGATGAGGTTGGCGCTCGCGAGGTCGCCCCGGTCGAGGAAGGCGTAGATGAGCTCGAGCCCCGCGGGGTGCGGCGCGTCCCGGACGAGCCCGCAGTCCGCGGAGCAGCGGTCCCCGTCCAAGGTGTTGCCGTCGTCGCAGACCTCGGGAGGGTGTGCGACGCCATCACCGCAGCGCTCGGGTGCCCCGGGAGGCGGAGGCTGCGGGTCTACGCCCGGGTCACCGTGCCCTGGCGCATCCGGTGAAGGCGTCGCATTGCAGCAGTTCACGTCCGTCGTGTTCGCCGGAGGATTGGCGGGCGGGTCCCTCCGACATGCCGTGAGGAGGTGCCCACCACCGAGGACGAGGAGCGCCAGAAGCACACCCCGCTTCATGGGCGCTCCGACCTGGTGTGTGCGGAGAAGCGTCCTTTTCATGTGGGCAAAGGTGCGGAGGGTGCCGGGAGTTCGCCAGTGGCGCAGTGAGAGCATCCGGGCTTGCCGGGCGGGGTGCGCGGCAGGGCCGGGCGGCACCTGTCGGGCCACACGGGGTGCCGGGCTTCGCAGCTGCCGGCTTCCGGGCAGTGCACCCCGTCCATCGGCGCACGTCCCGGTCCGCCTGCGGACAGACGTGTGCGGCCGTGGTGCGGCGAATGCGCTGCGGCCGGTCGCGTCCGTTCCTAGCGTCTGTGATGCCCGCGCTCGTTGGCGGGCACGAGGGGGGAGGGCGGCGAATGAGGATGGTTGGCGCGGTGGTGCTGGCGGCGATGGTCGGTGGTTGCACATCGGTGCGCATGGTGCAGCGCGAGGGGTGCTGGGTCCGGCAGACGGAGGGATGGCTCGGGCAGGTGAACGAGGACGTGGGGCCCTGCGCCCGGCAGCAGCCCACTTGGGTGGATGACCGCCTCACTCGCCTGGTGCAGGAGTGCATGGCACAGGCGGACTACCGCTGGCAGAACCGTGCGCTGACGGCGTGGAGCCGCGGTGAGGCGCTGCCGAAGCAGGTGTCCCGGGAGGACATCCTCGAGGGCTGCATGAACGAGGCGGCAGGCGCCGTGGTGACGGAGAACGAGACGCTGAAGACGCGGCTCGCGGAGGTGAGCTCGGACCGCGAGCTGCTGCGCGCCAACGTGGAGACGGACCAGGCGCACCTGAGGAACAGCCACGACCGCGTCACCACCGCGCTGGGCGAGGCGGCGAAGAAGCCGGCGCCGGCGGCGATCGCCACGGCCACCTCCACGAGCGATGGCAGCGCCACGAGCGATGGCAGCGCGAACACCCAGAGCGGCTCGAGCTCGCAGTCACCGGCACCGGCCACGCTCGCCTCTCAGCCGGTGGCGCCGCTCGCGTGTGCACCGGCTGCACCCGCGAAGTCGAAGCCGAAGCCGGTGCGCACGCAGAAGAAGGCACCCGTTCCGGATTGCGCCTCCACGGACGAGCAGAAGACCGGGTCTCATCAGGACCCCGGCGTCAAGGTGAAGGTACGGGAGGTGGCGGCACCCGCGCAGTCCGCTCCCGCGGTGGTCCCCATCCCGACGGACCCTGCTGACGCGGAGCCGCAATAGCGAGTGAGGCGCTGGACGCTCGGCGCGAATGGACATCGCGGGGTGGGTGCCCGGGGCCTACCCTGGGTGCCATGGCGCAGGACTTCACTCCCGAGGCGCTGAGCCCTCTCCGCTTCCTGCATGGGCTGTCCGAAGGGCAGCTCGTGCGCCTTGCGGCCGTGGCGCAGCGGCGCACCTACGCACTGGACGCCGTGGTGTTCGCCGAGGGCGCACGGCGCGAGGCCCTCGCGGTCATCGCCCGTGGGACGGTGACCATCGAGCGCGGCGTGGACGGCCGCTCGGTGCGGCTCGTGAGCTACGGGCCCGGAGAGGTCATCGGTGAGTCGGTCCTCTTCGAGGGCGAGTCCCACGGCGCAAGCGCGCGGGCCCTCACCGAGGTGGAGCTGGTGTGGCTGCCAGCGGAGGCACTGGCCACCCTCGAGCGCGAGGACCCTCCGCTCTACGTGGCGCTGCTGACGCGTGCGGCGCGCCAGCTGTCCGTGCGGCTGCGGCGCACCACCTCGGCGTACATGCCCGGCGGCCCGCTCCCCTTCTGCGAGGAGGACTGCACCCGGCGCGAGCACGACCTGCTCGGCGAGCGGGACGTGCCGGCGGACGCGCTCTATGGCATCCAGACGCTGCGCGCGCTGGAGAACTTCCCCATCACGGGTGTGGCACTGCACCAGTTTCCCGCGCTCGTGGGGGCGCTCGCCGCCATCAAGGAGGCGGCGGCGCTCGCCAACCGCGAGCTCGGCCTCCTGGACGACACGCGCTGCGACGCCATCGTGCGCGCCGCGAGAGAGGTGCGCGCAGGCCGGCACCACGAGCACTTCGTGGTGGACATGGTGCAGGGAGGGGCGGGCACCTCGTCCAACATGAACGCGAACGAGGTCATCGCCAACCGCGCCCTCGAGCTGCTCGGCCGGGCACGCGGCGAGTACGACGTCGTGCACCCCAACAACGACGTCAACTGCAGCCAGTCCACCAACGACGTCTATCCCACCGCCATCAAGCTGGCCCTGCACCGGGAGATCGCGGCGCTGCAGGAGGCGGTGCGGGAGCTCGCGGGGGCGTTCGCGGCGAAGGGGCAGGAGTTCGCGCGCCACATCAAGGTGGGCCGCACGCAGCTGCAGGACGCGGTGCCCATGACGCTCGGGCAGGAGTTCTCCGCGTTCGCGCACACGCTGCTCGAGGACGTGGACCGGCTCGCGGAGGCGCAGTCCCTCATCCGGGAGATGAACCTGGGGGCCACCGCCATCGGCACGGGCATCAACGCGCCGTCTGGCTATGCGGAGCGCGTGCGCCAGCACCTGTCCAACGTCACCGGCATTCCGCTCATCACCGCGCCGCACCTGGTGGAGGCGACGAGCGACACGGGCTCCTTCGTGCAGCTGTCCGGGGTGCTCAAGCGCAATGCGGTGAAGCTGTCGAAGATCTGCAACGACCTGCGCCTCTTGAGCTCCGGTCCGCGCGCAGGCCTGGGGGAGATCAACCTCCCGCCCATGCAGCCGGGCTCCTCCATCATGCCGGGCAAGGTGAACCCCGTCATTCCGGAGGTGGTGAACCAGGTGTGCTTCGACATCATCGGCAGCGACGTCACGGTGACGATGGCCGCCGAGGCGGGGCAGCTGCAGCTCAACGCCTTCGAGCCCATCATCGCCTACCGGCTGCTGCGGGGCATGGACACGCTGCGCCGCGCGTGTGTGGTGCTGCGCGAGCGGTGCGTGGAGGGCATCACCGCGAACGTGGACCGGATGCGCTGGCTCTTCGAGCACTCCCTGTCCATGGTGACGGCGCTGGTGCCGCACATCGGCTACCCGCAGGCGAGCGACATCGCCAAGACGGCGCTGCGCACGGGGCG
>JAKEEX010000004.1 GCA_022616315.1 Myxococcaceae bacterium | reverse complement strand
CGCTCGCGGAGGTGGAGAAGCGGCACATCCTCACCGTGCTGGAGGCCGTCGGAGGGAACAAGTCCACCGCCGCACAGCTCCTGGGCGTGGACCGGCGCACCCTCTACCGCAAGCTCGCGACCTACGGTGATGCGGACAGAAAGGGTTGAGCCCGACGGACTTTCGGAGTGACCGGGGCAAGTTGCCACATGAGGCAATCTGCCCCGGTCCACACCCCTGTGACACCGGGAAACAGCCTGGAGTTCCGCGCCGTTGCCGAGGGGCTGAGGCGCGCTGCGTTCACGAGCGGACTGGCACCGGGGGTGCACCAGCCGGGGTCCCCCCGTCCGACTGCTCACGTGGTCGGACCTCTTCGCTGGCAGGCCCCGTGTCATTCCTCGCGTCCTTGCGTTGCGTGCTGTCTCCCGTCCGCCCCCGGTTTGCGTCCCTGGCACTCGGCCTGGTGCTGGTGTGCGTGGGCTCTTCGCGCGCCGCGCCAGTGCTGCGCCACCAGGTGGACCAGCGCGGCGACTTCGTCCTCATCGGCAACACGCTGTCGCAGGACTGCGCCAGCAGCATCCTCGCTCCGCTCGAGGGGACGGTGGGCAGCTGCGGCAACAGGACGGGTGACTCCTCCGGCGACGCCTTCTGGACAACCGACGGCACCACCGCGCAGGCGGACGTCAGCGTGGGGCGCGGAAACGCGAGCAGCCAGGCGATGTTGTCGCTGCCGGCGGGTGCGGTGGTGACGTATGCGCGCCTGTACTGGGCGGGCACTCGCAAGACGTCCGAGCTCAACGCGGGCACGACGCCGGACACCGATGCAGTGCTCGGACGCGCCGGCACCTTCAGCGCCTCCGTGACGGCGGACGTCTCCCACGGGCTCAGCGCGAGCAACGACTACGTCTACGAGTCCTCGGCCGACGTGACGGAGCTGGTGCTGCAGCACGGCCCCGGCGCCTACCGGGTGTCCGGTGTGGACACGGTGGAGTTCAGGAACCTCGACCACGAGTCCGTCATCGCCGGCTGGGCGCTGGTGGTGTTCTACCGGCTGGATGGGGTGCCGCTGCGCAACCTCACCCTCTTCGACGGCCTGGACGGCGTGCGCGACGGAGTGCCGGCCAACGCGAGCCTCTCGGGCTTCCTCGTGCCGGTCGCAGGCTACAGCGCCAAGCTGGGCGTCGTCGCCTACGAGGGAGACCATGCCTGGAGCGGAGACGCGCTCGTCTTCAACGGCACCGCCCTCACCGACAGTGCCAACCCGGGCAACAACTTCTTCAACGGCTCGCGCAGCACCCTGGGCAGCGCGGTGAGCCTCGCCGGGGACCTGCCCCGCACCACGGGAGGTGCGGCCTCGCTCACCGGCCTGGACCTGGACGTGGTGGACATCACCGCGCGCGTGTCGGGGGGCCAGACGTCGGCCACCTTCTCGGCGACCTCCAGCCGCGACATCTACTATCTGGGCGCCTTCGTCACCTCCATCTCCACGCAGCGGCCGGACTTCACCCACACGCGCAAGACGGTGCGCAACCTCACGCGCACCAACGGCACCTTCCTCGGCGGCGACGTGCTCGAGTACACCGTCACCACCACCAACGGCGGGGACGACACCGGCATCGACGTGGTGATGACGGACCCGCTCTCGCCCCTGGTGGACTACGTGCCGGGCTCGCTGCAGGTGAGCGCCGGGCCGAACAGCGGCGCGAAGACGGACGACAGCGGGGACGACCAGGGCGAGTACGTGACAGGGGCGCACACGCTCCAGGTGCGGCTCGGGACAGGGGCGGATGCCGTGCAGGGCGGCACGCTGGCTCCCGGTGAAGGGAGCACGGTCGTCTTCCAGGTTCGCGTGAAGGTGGAGGCGGTGGGTTTCCTGGACAACCAGGCCCTGGTGGAGGCGGCGGGGTTGCTCGGGACACCTCCCGTCACGACGGGCTCCTCGCCCGACGGTGGACCCGCGGGCCCCACGCGCCTCGTGGTGACGGAGCCGGACACCGGGGGTGGGCCGACGGACTCGGATGGAGATGGCGTGGATGACGACACCGAGATTGGCCTCGGCCTGGACCCCACGGACAACGACACGGACGACGACGGCGTGGCGGACGGGCAGGACGGCCTGGACGACACCGACGGGGACTGGCGCATCGACGCGCTCGACGAGGACAGCGACGACGATGGCCTCACGGATGGGCTCGAGCGTGGAGTGACGGCGGACACGGCGCCCACCGGGACGGACCAGGGCTCGCCCCACTTCCAACCGGACGTGGACCCGAGCACCACCACGGACCCGAAGGACGCCGACACGGATGGCGACACCCGGGTGGACGGGGTCGAGGACCGCAACCACAACGGCCGCGTCGACGACGGTGAGACGGACCCCAACCGCCCCGACACCGACACGGATGGCCTCACGGACGGAACGGAGACGCTCGTGGATTCGCTCACGGACCCGCTGGTCGCGGACACGGATTCGGACGGCGTGATGGACGGCGTGGAGGACGCGAACAGGAACGGGGACGTGGACGTGGGCGAGACGGACCCGCACCTCGCGGACACCGACCGTGGTGGTGTCTCCGACGGTGAGGAGCTGCACGACGGGAGCAACCCGCTGGATGGCAACGATGACCTCGCGGTGGTGGGTGCCGGCTGCGGGGCTGCGGGAGGTGGACCGTCGCTCTTCGCGCTGCTGTCCGTGCTGGGCCTGGCGTTCCTGTCGCGTGGGCGGAGGGCGGCGCGCTCCGCTGCGGCAGGTGGGCTCCTGGTGGCGCTGCTGGTGCCGTGGGCGGCTCGGGCCCAGGAGCTCAACGGCTCCAGCGCCATCGACGTGCAGCAGTTCAAGCCGGGCCCGGGTGCGCGTGACATCCTCGCCGTACAGACGCCGAGGGTCGCGGAGCACCTGGCGTGGAACGTGGGCCTGTACGTCCACTACGCGCAGGAGCCGCTGCGGCTCACGAGGCCTTCGGATGGCAGCACGGTGAACCGGGTGGTGGAGGGTGCTGCGACGGCGGACCTGCTGGGCTCGGTGGGGCTCTTCGGACGGCTGGAGCTGGGTGTGGCGCTGCCGGTGAGTCTGCTGACGAGCGAGCCGGCCGTGGGCGTGGACCCCGCCTTCCCGCAAGGTGGCACCCGTGTGGGCGTGGGGGACGTCCGCCTCGTCCCGAAGGTGGAGCTGCTGAGGAACGCGAGTGGCTTCGACCTGGGAGTGGCGGTGCCAGTCGTGCTGCCTTCGGGCGGGGCGTCGGACTTCGCCGGCGCGCAGGGCGTGGGCGTGCAGCCGCGTCTCCT
>JAKEEX010000501.1 GCA_022616315.1 Myxococcaceae bacterium | reverse complement strand
GCCTCCGGGGGCCTGGGGGAGGTCGCCGAAGTGGCCAGACGGTCTTACCAGTCGAGCCACTCCCCCCAGGCGGGGGTGCCAGGGGTGTCCCGGGTGAAGGAACAGTCGTTCAAGCCCAGCTCCCTGTCGGCTGTCCCCCCTCTGGGCGCAGGAAACCGAACCCTCGGACCCTCACGTCCGCGGCACCTCCGAGCACTGGACTCCCGGGAAGCCACCGCGAATTCTGCCCCGGAAAACACGCAAGAGAGGGGCCTTCAAGGGGGCGCCGAAGTGGGTCCGAGGTATCGGGGTAGAGAGCCTCAACCCCCAGGGCCGGCCTCTCTGGCGACGTCCTTCCGAGTCCCTCGCCCGGGTACATCTGCGACGGGGCGTTGGAGACCGCGCTGCCACCTCCCGCGTGCACGCTGGCTTCAGCCCGAGTGACGACAGGAGCCGCCGTGGGCCCCGCGTGTCCCCGGGCCGTACCGAGCCTCCGTGTCACAGCCCGTCCAGCCCTCCGTCCCCCCAGAGCAAGCACGTCCCCGAGGACACCTGGCGCGAAGCACGCGCACCAGCAACCCCAGCCCGCCCGTGGAACACCTCCGAACTCACCGACGGAGTCTCGGCGTCGGACAAGCGGCGTGTCATCAGAGTGCGGCCACGGCGAGCTCTCGGACCGTGCGCCTGCGGAGCCCCTGTGCAGTGTGCGCCTCCGTTCCCATTCGCACACCACGCACACGTGGACGTGGGCGGCCGACGCACGGGCAGCGCCTGCGGAGCTCAGCGTCGTCCGGTGGACCCGCCGGTTCGTCCTGCGGGCCTGAAATGGTGAGGCAGGCAGAGCGTTCGTCGAGGGCCAGTGGCTCGAAGGGGCCCGGTGTCCGCACTCTTCGGCGCCACCCCCCTCGGCTCCTCGCAGGAGGTGCGCCATGTCCGCCCGCGTCCGCCCCGCTATCCGCCTCGTCACCGGATTCCTGGTGCTCGGGGCGCTGGCGCTGCCGGCGGCCTCCCTCGGGGTCATGTCGGAGCCGGTGGACGCACTCCCCGCGGACGGCCCCGACGTCGCGCCCGTGACCCCCGGCACCATCTGTGCCGAGACGCAAGCCGCGTTCGCGCGCGTGAAGGCCCGGGTCCACGACACGCTGCTCGCCGAGCAGCAGCACCACCTCTCACGCGCCGCCAGCGAGGGCGTGCACATCGACGACGTGCACTACCAGAAGGGCCTCCAGGCACTCGCGCGCTTCGAGCTCCTCTCGGATGGCGCCTGGCGGGAGAAGATGCAGGGCGTGTGGGCCAAGTGTGCCCGCAGCGACGCATGCACCGCCCCGCTCCTCATTCGCGGCCGCGTCGTGCGGACCCTCACCTACGTGCGCGCCACCGCGGTTCCCGGCGGGCCCGGGCGCCTCGTGACCGATGCGCAGCTGGCCGAGCTGCTCGAGCACGAGGTGGCGCACGTGCTGCTCATGCTCGTGGGCTACGGCGGCAACCAGGACGCGTTCATCACGGAGCGCTGGACGCTCGGCGCGCCGGACTCTGCGCTCGCCTCGCACAAGCGCGCCTGCACCGGCGCCGTCTGCTGAG
>JAKEEX010000500.1 GCA_022616315.1 Myxococcaceae bacterium | reverse complement strand
CCAGTGGGGATGGAAGGGGAAACAGTGGTAGCGGGCGCCGCGGATCAGGGCCCGGAGCGAGAGGTCCCAGTCCTGCCAACACACGAGCTGCTCATCCCAGGGGTGGGGGTCAGGCAAGGCGCGACGTCGCCAGATGGGCCCGGTAGTCAGCCATGGCATGTCGAACCGGAGGATGCGCTCGATGTCATCCTGTCCCGGGCGCACGTCTCCCGTGTGGGCGAGGTCACCGGGATGACGGTGGAACGAGCGAAAGGGGAAGGCCGCGAAGTCGAGCTCGGGGTGGGCGTGCATGGTGGTCACGCGCGCTTCCAGACAGTGCGGCGAGAGCAGATCGTCGTCGTCCAGGAAGACGACGAAGTCCCCGGTCGAAGCGGCCAGTCCCAAGTTGCGGCAAGTGTTCCCTCCCGGAAGCCCGGTGTCCCGCCGCAGCAGCTGGATGCGGGAGTCCGCTGCAGCCCAGGCGTGGACCTGCTCCGGCGTGCCGTCGCGCGAGCCGTCGTCGACCACGATGGCCTCCCAATCACCGTGGGTCTGCTGGCGGAGTGACTCGAGGGACTCGGCGAGCAGTGCCAGCCGATCGAGCGTCGGAATGACCACCGACACATTGCTGGACACATCGCTTCGGGAGAGCACGCGCGCCAATCTGGTGCGGGCTCCGGTGCCGGCAAGGGCCTGAAGAGGGGGGGTGTGATCGAGCCTACGCCCTCCACCCCCGGGAGGCCTGTCAGGAACGGTGCTCCTCCGCCGCCCTAAGCCCGCCGAGCACCATGACCAGGAGCACGTAGAACAGAGCTTCGGAACGCTTGGGCACCTGTTGCGGCCGGCGGGCCGACGGACTGGGGTCCGGAGGGAGCGCGGGCGCGTCGCAAAGGGCCATGGGACAGGGAGGGTTTCGGTGCAGCTTGACTGCGCTGGAAAGCCACGAGCTCAGCGTCCCCGCACCACCTCGCGCACGCTCTCCTCCACGCCGGCGAGAAGCGCATCCAGTGTGTCGTCCGGGAGATTGAGGGCCGGAGCGATGTACACGGTGTCCCCGAGCGGCCGCAGGTACAGGCCGCGGCGGCGCGCCGCCTCGTAGACGCGCCAGCCGCTGCGCGCGAGGTAGCCGCCGCCGCCGAGGTCCACCGCGCCCACCATGCCCAGCGCACGCGGACGCGTCAGCCCGGGCAAGGTATCCGCCATGCGCTGGAAGGCCGCCGCAATCCGCGGCGCCTTGCGTGCCACCTGGCCGAGCACGTCCTCGTCCCGGTAGATGGCGAGCACCTCGCGCGCCACGGCCGCGCCCAGCGGGTTCCCGCAGTACGAGTGGCCGTAGTAGAGCGCCCGCTCGCCGCCGCCGAGGAAGCCCGCGAAGACGCGCTCGGTGGCCAGGGTGGCGGCGAAGGGGAGGAGTCCGCCGGACAGCGCCTTCGCCAGGCACAGCATGTCCGGCACCACGCCCGCGAGGTCGCACGCGAAGCGCGCCCCGGTACGTCCCAGCCCGGTGAACACCTCGTCCGCGATGAGGAAGGTGTCCACCCTGCGCGTGGCCTCGCGCACCGCGCGCAGGAAGTCCGGCGCGTACAGCTGCATCCCCGCAGCGCCCTGCAGCACCGGCTCGACGATGACCGCCGCCACCTCGTCCGGGTGCGCCGCGAGCGCGCGCTCCACCTCGGCGAACGCCCGCTCCCAGCCACCCTCCTCGGCGGGGCTCGGGACGTGCACCACGTCGAAGAGCAGGGGGCCGAACACCTCGCGGAACAACGGCACGCCGCCCACGCTGGTGGCCCCCACCGTCTCGCCGTGGAACGCGCCCGAGAGCGTGATGAAGCGCGTGCGCTTCGGGCGGCCGTTCTGCGCCCAGTGCTGGGCCGCCATCTTGATGGCCACCTCCACCGCGGTGCTTCCGTCGTCCGAGTAGAAGACGCGGCCCAGCTTCTCCTCCGCCGGAAGGTCCTCGCGTTCGGCACCCGGGGCGATTGCGGCCAGCTCCCGCGCGAGCAGCGCTGCCGGCGCATGGGTCACCCCCGCGAGCGACACGTGAGGCATCTCCTGCGCCTGCTGGACGAGCGCATGCACCAGACGCGGATGGCGGTGCCCCAGTGTGGACACCCACCAGCTCCCGTTGGCGTCCAGGTAGCGGCGCCCGTCCGCATCGTGGAGATAGGGCCCCTCGGCGCGCACCACCACCAGCGGGTCCGTCTCCGCGATGTACGCCTCCATCGCGGTGTAGGGGTGCCAGACGTGACGCTTGTCCAGGGCGACGATGTCGGCGCGGTTCATGGCGGCCCTATTGGGCACAACCCGGGGGCGCAGGCAACGCCCATCAGGTAATGACGCTCGAGGGCAATCCTGTCGCCGGGGAAGTCGGGCAGGGAGGGGTGTTCCTCGTCGAGGAGCCGGTGAAGCCTCGTGCCGAAGCCCTCCCGCTCGAGGTCCGCGAGGTGCCACGCGTGCTCCACCAGAGCGAACGGCATGCCCTCCGGCTTCCGTCGGACCGTCTGCTCGTCCAGCCCCGCGCAGACGCGCACCAACAGGCGCGGCATCTCGCGAAGCCTCTCGTTGCTGTTCATGATTCCTCCGGGCGAGGCGCGCACCAGGGTGTTGGCGCGAACGCTCTCGACCGGGGCTTCGCTCCTATCAGAACGGCACGTCGTCGGGGAGCCGGAATGCGTGGAAGGGCAGCTCGCCCCCGGGCGTTGCGGGCAACGGCACGCGGCGGCCCTTCAGTGCGCCATCCTCCAGCGTCGCGGTGAGGCTCCAGCTCCCCGGCAGCGT
>JAKEEX010000499.1 GCA_022616315.1 Myxococcaceae bacterium | reverse complement strand
GCAGGTGGAGGGCCTCAAGAAGGCCTTCGGGCTGGAGCTGACCGCGAGTGATAGCCACGGACTGGTGGAGGCAGCACCCACGCGCGCCCCCGCAAAGAAGCGGAGGGAGCGATGAGCCTCACGAGCAACGAGGCCGCGCTGGTGGCCGCCTTCGAGGCGTGTACGCTGCCGGGCGAGCAGTTCCACCACCGCGAGCACCTGCTGGTCGCCTGGGCCTACATGCGCGAGGCGCCGTTCCTCGACGCTGCCATGCGCTACGTGGGCGCGCTGCGCCGGTATGCGGCGTCGCTGGGTGCCGCGGAGAAGTACCACGAGACGGTCACGCTCGCCTTCCTGGCGCTCGTCCACGAGCGGCTTCCAGGGAGTTCCGACTCCTTCTCTGCGTTCCTGGAGCGGTACCCCGAGCTGCTCGACGGGAAGGGCCTGCTGCGCGCATCCGGCTACGATGACGCGCGGCTCGCGAGCGACGTTGCTCGGCGGGGGTTCGTGCTGCCGGCGCTTCAGGGGACCTGAAGGGAGGGTGGGCCCAGCCCCCTCACCCTGTCCCTCTCCCAGGGGGAGAGGGGACGGCGACCTGGGCCTTGGGCTCCTTGCGGACGAAGCCGTCCACCAGGAGCATCCCCACGCCCACGCAGATGGCCGCGTCCGCCACGTTGAACGACGGCCAGTAGGCGCGGTCGAACCAGTGGGCCTGGATGAAGTCGATGACGAAGCCGCGCGCCAGGCGGTCCACGTAGTTGCCGAGCGCCCCGCCCAGCACGAGCGGAAGGCCCCACACCGCCCAGCCCTGCGTCGGGTCCTTCACGTCGAGCTTGCGGTAGTACCCGAGGATGAGGACCACCGCGCCCAGGGTGATGAGGTGGAAGAACGGCGAGCGCACGTTCTTCGGCAGGTCGCGGAACATGCTGAACGCCGCTCCCGGGTTCTCCGCGTAGTGGAGGCGGAGGAAGGACTCGGACACGGTGTGGGTGCCCATGGCGCGGTAGTGCATCCCGTTGAACCCCAGCTCCGGGGGTGCGCCGTAGAGGGCCGCCAGGCGTTCGGAGAGGGAGTCCCGGCCGTCGAACTGGGCGGTGAAGTCGCGGACCACCAGGTACTTGGTCCACTGGTCCAGCAGGACGAGGGTGAGGCTCAGGGCGAGGAG
>JAKEEX010000498.1 GCA_022616315.1 Myxococcaceae bacterium | reverse complement strand
CGGTGATGAGCTCGGCGCGCACCAGCATGGCACCGATGAGGTCCTTGCGCCTGCGCGTGGTGCTCTCCGCACGGACGATGACCCCCTCCCTGAAGGCGAGGTGCACCTCCTGGTCGCGCGAGCGCAGATGGAGCGTGCCCGTCTTCTGCTGCTGCCCGATGAGCTGCAGGATGTCCGCGATGCCGAAGTCCTTGAGGGTTCCCTGGAGCGCCATGGAGCGTCAGTCCCCCGCGCGGTGGCGCAGCATCCCGCGCACCGACAGGAGGTGGACAGCGAGGAGGAGGGGGGCGAGCGGCGCGAGTGCGAGGAGCGCCGTCGCGCGGGTTGCGTGGGGCACGCGGGTCAGCCCCAGCTGGAGCAGGAGGCCGCCCAGCGCGCAGAGGAAGGTGAAGGCGTAGAGGGCGCCACGCACCGGGCGCCCGCTGAAGAGGTGCCCCGCGCCCGACACCAGGAGCGCGAGCGCGGAGGCCATGCGCTGGTGCCGCGCGTGGGCGCGCTCCAGCTCCAGCTGCTTGCGCACGAGGACGTGGGGTGACACGGCGTCCTTGCGCACGAAGGCATTCGTGCACTCCGCGCAGAGCGTGCTGCCCGGGGGGAGCGACGGGTCACACCTGCGGCACGCCGCGCCACCGCACCGCCCACACCCCCGTGCGCTGCGCAGCGGCCCGCCCACGAGACCCGCGAGGAGCAGGAGGAGCGCGCTCGCACCGCCGAGGATCGCGGCGCCGGCGGGGCCTCCCGCGCCGGTGAGTCCGAGCGCCAGCTGCGCGGCCACGCGACGACCAGCCTCCGGCGCCTCGGCCAGCCGCGCCAGCTCCACCGCCTCGAGCGGTGGAGACACCAGCACGCCGGCGCTGAGCGCGCGCCCGTCCACAGGCGCGGACCGCGCAGCCAACCCGGGCTCGAGCGCCAGGGCCCTGGCCCGCGCCTCCTCCGCGAGCCCCAGCTCGCGCGCCGCCTCACCGGGCGGAAGCTGCTCGGCGCGACGCGCCCGGAGCACGGAGAGATTGAAGAGAGGTGCGGCGAGGCGAGCATCGCGCCGTGCGGCGTCCTGGTAGAGCTGCAGCGCGCCTTCCAGGTCGCCCGTGGCGACGTGGGAGTTGCCGAGGTTGGTCAGGAGCCTCGCGTCCCCGGGCCGCAGCGCGGCGGCCGCCGAGAGCGTCGCCTGCGAGGACCTGCCGAGCCCGCGCCGGAGCTGGAGCCGCCCCAGGGCGAAGAGCTCCGGAAAGCCCGCGCGCCCCTCCGCGTGCCGCGCCTCCACCTGGGAGGCAACCGCCTCGGCGCCGAGTCCCCCGCTCTCGAGCGCCGCCACCTGCTCGGCGGGAGTCCCCGAGAAGGAGGTGCGCTCCACCAGGGCGCCGGCCGCCCAGGGGACGAGGCCCAGCAGCGCCACGAGGACGGCCGCCACGGCCCGCTCGGCGTGGTCCAGTGCCCTCGAGACGGCGACGAGTGGAACCACCAGGACCGCGACGAGGCCCCACCCGAGCGCGGGCGGAAGCGCGACCACCAGCAGCGCGAGGGCGGCCGCGTGCCAGCCCGCGACCGCGCGCGGAAGGAGGTGGTGGACGTCGTGGAAGTACAGGCGCGCACGGCGAAGGAAGAGGACCGCCGCGAGCACCACCGCGGTGGCCACCACGCCGAGGAGCAACGCAGCTCCAAGGTTGGCCACCGTGGCGCGTGCCGTGCCCGGGTTTCGCCAGGTGGCCTCCGCCGCTGCCCACACGCCCGCGAAGGCCCGGCCGAGCGCCGTCGCGTCTGCCGCCAGCGAGGCACGGGCGAGCCCCAGGTGCGCGGCCGGCAGGTCAGGCGCGAGCGCGACGGCGACCTGCGCGAGCGCCACCGCCTCACGAGCGTCCCCGGACGCACGCGCTTGCGCGGCCGCGCGGAGGAATGCCGCCGCCACGCTGTCCAGAGAGCCGAGGTCGAACTCGCGCCGCAGGGCCAGGAGCGCCTCCTTGGCCTCCTCGGCCGCCTTTGCATCCACGGCGCCCCTGGCACGCTGCCATGCCGCGAACGCCTGCTGGAGCTGCGCGTCGGTCAGCGTGGGGCCGGGGGAGGGCTGCGCCGGTGGAGGCGTGCTTCCGGGCGCAGCGGGCTGGGCAAACACGGGCCGCGCGAGCGGCAGGAGGAGGAGCAGCAGGGTCGGCAGCAGTCGCAGGCGCATCCTTGGCGCCCCATCCTACGCGCGTGGGCCGAATCCACGCACCTCCCCGGCAGCTCCGTGGAAGAGTGCCCGCCTCGTTCTTCCTCGAATGTCGGAGTAGCGGACAATGAGCCTCGGAAGCGAGATGGAGCGGCTGGCGGGAATCATGGCCCGGCTGCGCGCTCCCGGTGGGTGCCCGTGGGACCGGGAGCAGGACCTGCGCAGCCTCCGGCCCTACCTCGTGGAGGAGGCCTACGAGGTCCTCGACGAGATGGACCGCGTGGGCGCGGGCGGCCCCTGGGGGCCCCTGTGCGAGGAGCTCGGGGACCTGCTGTTCCAGATCGTCTTCCACGCGCAGCTCGCCCACGAGCAGGACGCGTTCACGCTCGAGGACGTGGCCCGCGCCATCGCGGACAAGATCGAGCGGCGGCACCCGCACGTCTTCGGTGAGGCCGCGGTGAGCGGACCGGGCCAGGTGCTGGCGAACTGGGCGCGGCTGAAGGCCGACGAGCGCAAGCAGAAGACGGGCAGCGAGGGCAGCGTGCTCGACGGCGTGCCCACGGGCGCTCCGGCGCTCCTGCGCGCCGAGCGCCTGACGGAGAAGGCCAGCCGCATCGGGTTCGACTGGCCGGACCTCGCGGGTGTCCGGGAGAAGCTCTCCGAGGAGCTCGGGGAGCTCGACGCGGCCATCGCCTCGGGGGACCGGGACGCGAAGGAGCATGAGCTCGGAGACGTCCTCTTCTCGCTCGCGAACCTCGCCCGCTTCATCCAGACGCCCGCGGAGGACGCGTTGAGGCAGGCAAACCGCCGCTTCACCTCGCGCTTCCACCGCATCGAGGCGGACCTCCGCGAGGCGCGGGTGCCCTTCGGGGAGGCCACCCTGGAGCAGATGGAGGCGTCCTGGCAGAAGGCGAAGGTGGAGGAGGCCCGGATGCCGCCGCCCCATGGCCCCGGGCAAGTGACGCTGGCCGCCCTCGAGGTGCCCGTGGCGGACCTGCCCCGGCAGCGCGCTTTCTGGGACAGGGTCGCTCCCCTGCTCGGCTGGAGCGCGCTCGCCCCGGTCCCCGGGGAGGCGCGCTATTCGGACGGGGCCCTCACCTTGCGCTTCCACGCAGGGCAGGCGGCCGCCGCGGCGCCGACGCTCCGCTTCGCCGTGCCTGCGCTCGCGCCCCTCCACGAGGCGCTGGTCCGCGCCGGTGTGACGGTGGACACGGAGGAGCCGGGGGCGCTCGTGTTCGTGGATCCCGCAGGAGTGCGCTGCAAGGTGGGCCCCTCTGCTGCCTAGCCGACCGGGCCCGGATG
>JAKEEX010000497.1 GCA_022616315.1 Myxococcaceae bacterium | reverse complement strand
TCAGGTTGCGATGAGATGGCGGTGTGCCCCGTCTGTGAGGCGCGGTACACGGGGGCACAGAGCCTACGCGGTGAGTCAGGGGAACACTCCTGGGGCAGTCCCAGCCGTGGTGGGCGCACTGCGTGGGTCGTGCCTTCGCACGTTGCGCTTGAGGGCTCAGGGGGAACGGAGGTTGTCCGGGTGGGAGAGGCCTCTGGGACTTGCGTTCCGCCCCGGCAGAGCGCGCGCCGGTAGCCCTCCTCCGACTCACTAGGCCGAACCCCAGGCACCCCCGGGGCTGTCTCCGATTCCAGGTTTCCTCCAAGCGGGCGAATCGTCCATCGTCGCTGAGCGCCTCTGAGTCATTCCGCACCCTTACGATTGCGAGCGCCTTCTCGAGACGGTATCAGGAAAGCCTGTATTTCAGAGGTGCCGAGGGTTCGGCCTAGTAGCTCGGCACAGAGGTTGTGACCGGTTCATCCAGTCTTCTTCAGGGCGGGCGCCGGGGTTGGGTATGCGCGTCCCATCTTCTTGCGCGCCCGCTCCGACGTGAACATCCACTCGATGCGCGAGCGTGCTTCGTTGCGTTGGCGCTCCCAGGCGGCAATCTCCGCCTCGAGGCGCTCGCGCTTGTCGATGCGGTATGCAAGGCACTGGCAGCGCAGCACGCCGATTTCAATCTCCACCATGTTCAGCCAGCTGGCGTGCTTGGGCACGAAGTGGAACTCGAGTCGGCGCAGCACCCGCCGCGCCTCCTCGAGGAGCAGCGCACGTCAAACCTCCGGCGAATGTCGATGACGCCCGCCCCGCCAAGCTTCACGGCCAAACAGGGCCAGTACCTGGCCTTCATCTACGCCTATACGCGTGTGCAGGGCCGGCCACCGGCAGAGGCGGATTTCCAGCGCTACTTCGCCGTCAGCCCGCCCACGGTGCACCAGATGGTGCTCACCCTGGAGGGCTGCGGACTCATCCGCCGCACGCCGGGTGTCGCACGCAGCATCGAGCTGCTCGTCGCTCCAGAGGACCTGCCGGTCCTCCGCTGAGCCGTGCAGGGCAACCGATCACAACCTCTGTGCCGAGCTACTCGTGAGCTCCGGCCCCATTTCCCCCGCGCGCCTCCTCACTCTGATGGCACTGTCGAGGTTGTGGACATGCCGGCGTGCGTGGTGCCGCTTCCATCGTCCCTGCCGCACACGCTGAGCGCCTGCGTCCCGAAATCAGGAGCGGCTGCGGGCCATGGGTGTCCCAGGGCCGGACTGTGTCACCGTGTCACAGCCTGTCCAGCCCTCCGTCCTCCCAGAGCCAGCCACGTCACCGTGTCACTCGAGAGCGAAGCCCGTGGACCCGCGACGCCCACTCCGAGGTATTGCGCTTCGCACTCCGCTTCACTGGAGACGGCGAGACAACTCAGAGGCAGCGTGAGACTGCGCAAGCGCAATGGTGGCCGCAGCGTCAAGCGATGAACAGCGCGTGACAGGGTGGGGCCACGTTGGTCGTGGGTCATGCACGGAATGCGCGCTTCCCCTCACCGAAGTCGCTCTCCCAGGGGGCGAGGGGAAGTCGAGGAGCATGGATGGACGACACGGTGATGCTGGTGACGGGCTCGACGGACGGCATTGGACGGCAGACGGCCATCGAGCTCGCCCGGCGCGGTGCGAGCGTGCTGGTGCACGGCCGCAGCCCCAAGAAGGTGCAGGAGTCCGTGGCGGAGGTGCAGCAGGAGGCACGCCACGTGCGCGTGAAGGGCTTCGTCGCGGACCTCTCGCACCGCGAGGAGGTGGAGCGGCTGGCGCGAGAGGTGTCCGGAACCGTGGGACGCCTGGATGTGCTCGTGCACAACGCCGGCGTGTTCATGCGCTCCCGCTCCCTGACCCCGGACGGAGTGGAGCTTACCTTCGCCGTCAACCACCTCGCCCCCTTCCTCCTCACGCACCGCCTCCTTCCGCTGCTCGAGCGCAGTGCCCCCGCCCGCGTGGTGGTGGTGAGCTCCATCGCGCACACGCGCGGGAAGCTGGACGTGGAGGACCTCTCCGCCTCACGCGGGTATGACGCGTACACGGCCTACGCCTCGAGCAAGCTGGCCAACGTCCTCTTCACCCTGGAGCTCGCCGAGCGCCTGCAGGACCGCGGCGTCACCGCCAACTGTCTGCACCCGGGCGTCGTCACCACCAAGCTGCTCAAGGAAGGCTTCGGCGCGAGCGGTGCGAGCGTGGAGGAGGGTGCCCGCGCCTGCGTGCACGTTGCCACTGCCCAGGAATTGAAAGGCGTGAGCGGTCGCTACTTCGCGCAGGGCCAGGAGGCCACCGTGGCTCCCGCAGCGATGGACGTCGGGCTGCGCCGGCGTCTGTGGCATGCGAGCGAGCGGCTCGCGGGCCTCGCGTAGACGTCGCTCACTCCTCCGCGGAGAGGGCTCCTGCCATGGAGGCCAGGTCCGCGCGCTGCACCTTCCCCGCGTCGAAGCGGCGGGCGCGCGTGAGCAGCTTCGCGAGCGCCTCGTCGAACTCCGGCGGCTCCGCCTCCGCCTTGACGAAGCGCAGGAAGTTGATGCGCGCCACCACGAAGGCCTTCAGGTAGGGGCTCTCCAGCCCCCGTGCCTTGAGCGCCGACACCGCCTCGCTCACCACGTCGTCGAGCTCCAGCACCTGCTCCGCGCGCGCCTCACGCTCCTCCAGCGCCTCGCGCAGGGGCAGCTCGAGGAAGCCATCCACCTTCTTGAGGACCGGGTTGTACGCCCCGGCGGCGAAGCGCGGGCGCTTCTCGTACGCGGCACCGAGCGTGAGCAGGGCCGGCTCCTCGAAGATGGCGGCGAACCCGTCCTCCGTCCCCCTCCGCCCGGTCTCCACGAGGCCCCGCAGCATGCGGATGGTCTCCAGCGAGCGCTCGCGCAGGTTGTGCGCCTTCTCCGTGTTGAGGGCGAGAATCTGGAACGCCACGTCCTCCTCGGGCAGCACCAGCGCCATCACCGCGCGCGCACCCAGGAGCTTCGCCGCGCCCAGCCGGTGGTTGCCGTTCGGCGTCCAATACCGCCCGTCGTGGCGCACGGCGATGAGCGGATCCAGATAGCGGTCCACGCGCTCCATGGCGGTGGCGAGCCGCTTGACGTGTGGCTCGCTCCGGTCTCGCTGGAAGGGCGTGGGCTCCACCTTGTCCACCGGGAGGCTCGCCAGGATGATGGGGTGGCCGCCGATGGGATCCCGGTACAGCGCGAGCGCCGCGCCGCCGTCTTCGCGGATGTGCTCGGCGAGGGCCAGGGCCTCCGGGGATGGACGCTCGCCCACCTCGGTCGCTTCCAGGCCCCGCGTGCGGGGCGCCACCTTCTTGCGGCGCGGTGCGCGTGCCTTCCGCTTCTGTTTCACGGCCATGGGTGGCTCTCCCCGTTCAGGCCTTGCCCTGCTCCCTCACCCACGAGTCCTTCAGCGTCACGGTCCGGTTGAAGACGGGCCGACCCGGCAACCCCTTCTTCGGGTCCGCGTAGAAGTAGCCCAGCCGCTCGAACTGGAAGTGGGACTCGGGCGCAGCCTGCGCGAGCATGGGCTCCACGCGTGCCCCGGCGAGCACCTCGAGGGAGTCCGGGTTGAGGAACTCCTTGAAGGCGCGCGCCTCGTCGGCCTCTGGGTCCTCGGCGGCGAAGAGCCGGTCGTACAGCCGCACCTCGGCGACGGGCGCGCTCGCGGGCACCCAGTGCAGCGTGCCCTTCACCTTGCGGTCCGTCGCGTTTCCCCCGCGCGTGGCGGGGTCATAGGTGCAGCGCAGCTCCACCACGCGGCCGTCCGCGTCCTTGATGACCCGCTCACACCGGATGAAGTAGGCGCCGCGCAGCCGCACCTCCACCCCGGGTGAGAGCCGGTAGAAGCCCTTCGGCGGGTTCTCCATGAAGTCGTCCTGCTCGATGTACAGCTCGCGCATGAACGGCACCTGGCGCGTCCCCAGCTCCGGCCTCTTGGGGTGGTTGGCCAGGGGCAGCTCCTCGGTCTGCCCTTCCGGGTAGTTCTCCAGCACCACCTTCAAGGGGCGCAGGACGGCCATGGCGCGCGGCGCGTTCGTGTCCAGGTCCTCGCGCACGCACTGCTCGAGCAACCCAATGTCGTGGCGGCTCTGCGTCTTCGTGACGCCCACCCGCTGGGTGAGGTCCCTCAGCGAGGCCGCGGTGAAGCCACGGCGGCGCAGGCCGCGGATGGTCAGCATGCGCGGGTCGTCCCAGCCGTCCACGACCTTCGTGTCCACCAGCTCCTTGAGCTTGCGCTTGCTCATCACCGTGTAGGTGAGGTTCAGGCGCGCCATCTCGTACTGGTAGGGCCGATTGCCCTCCTTCGCACCCGGCACGAGCGTGTCGACGATCCAGTCGTAGAGCACCCGGCGGTTCTCGAACTCCAGCGTGCAGATGGAGTGCGTGATGCCCTCGATGGCGTCCGAGAGGCAGTGCGCGAAGTCGTAGAGCGGGTAGATGCACCACGCGTCGCCCGTGCGGTGGTGGTGCGCGTGGCGGATGCGGTAGATGGCCGGGTCGCGCAGGTTGGGGTTGGGCGAGCGCATGTCGATCTTCGCCCGCAGCGTGCGCGCTCCATCGGGGAACTCGCCCGCGCGCATGCGGCGGAAGAGGTCCAGGTTCTCCTCCACGGAGCGGTTGCGGAAGGGGCTGTCACGGCCCGGCGTGGTGAAGTCGCCTCGCCACTGGCTGATCTCCTCCGGCTTCAGGTCGTCCACGTACGCCTTGCCCTGGCGGATGAGCTCCTCGGCGAACTGGTAGAGCTGCCCGAAGTAGTCGGACGCGTAGTAGAGCCCGTCCCACGTGTAGCCGAGCCAGCGGATGTCCTCCTGGATGGACTCGACGTACTCCGTCTCCTCGGTGGTCGGGTTGGTGTCGTCCAGCCGGAGGTTGCACTTGCCGCCGTACTGATGGGCGAGGCCGAAGTTGAGGCTGATGGCCTTGGCATGGCCGATGTGGAGGTAGCCGTTGGGCTCGGGGGGGAAGCGTGTGTGCACGCGCCCGCTGTGCTTCCCGGTGCGCTGGTCCTCCTCGATGATGGCCTGGATGAAGTTGAGGCCCTGGCCGGCTTCCATGGGAGTCGTCATCGGTTCTGGATCCTCATGGCTCGCCGGAGGGCCGGCAAGCAAATCTCATTCGCGCGCCGGCAGCTCCAGAGTGAGCCCGTCGTGGGCCACCTCCACGGGGCCGTGGAACTCCTCGCGCGCCTGGTGCAGGAGCCGCGAGGGGTCCGCGTCGTGGCGGCTGGAGAGGTGGGTGAGGACGAGCCGGAGGACCTGGGCCTCGCGCGCCACCGAGCCCGCCTCGCGCGCGGTGGAGTGCCGCGTCTCGTGGGCGCGCTCCTGCTCGTCGTCGGAGAAGGTGGACTCGTGCACCAGGAGGTCCGCGCCCCTCGCCGCCTCCACCAGCGCATTGCAGGGGCGCGTGTCGCCGGACACCACCAGCTTGCGGCCGGGACGCGCGGGCCCGAGCACCTCCTCGGGACGCACCGTGCGCCCGTCGGGCGTCTGCACAGGCTCTCCCCGCTGCAGCTGACCGAAGAGGGGCCCGGAGGGCACGCCCAGCGCCACCGCGCGCGCGAGGTCGAACCGCCCCGCGCGCTCCTCCTCCTCCAGCACGTACCCGAGCGCATTCACGCGGTGGTCCACGCCCACCGCGCGCACGACGTAGCTGCCCCGCTCCACCCGGTCCCCGTCGCGCAGCTCGAGCAGCTCCACGGGGAAGTCCAGCCGGTCCACGCCCAGGTGCACCGCCTGGTGCAGGAGGCGCCGCGCGGGCGGGGGCCCGTACAGCTTGAGCGGACGCTCGCGCCCGTTCATCCCGAGCGTGCGCAGGAACCCGATGATTCCGAGGTAGTGGTCCGCGTGGAAGTGGGTGAAGAACACCGCGTCCACGTTGAAGCCCGTGCCGAAGCGGACCATCTGCCGCTGGCTGCCCTCACCGCAGTCGAAGAGCAGGAGGTCCGTGTCCGCCTTCACGGCCAGCCCTGACAGGTTGCGGTGGATGGTCGGCTGGGCGGCCGAGGTGCCCAGGAACGTCAACCGCAGGATGGACATGCCACTGCCGCCCACGCGTCGTCTCTCCAGAGTGTCCGCCCGGGGGCGGGTGGCGTGCGTCTAGACGACACGCGGACTTTGTGCCAGCACAGCGTTCTGGAGCGGGGCAGAGAGCGTCCACATGCCGGTGTCGCGGAGCCAAGCGGGGGAGCAAGCAGCGGAGGCGGCGGAGGCGCGGGCCCTGGCCGAGCGCTACCGCGCGCTCGTCGACGCCATCTCGCAGGTGGTGTGGGTGACGGACGAGCGCGGCTGCGTTCAGGAGGACAGCCCCAGCTGGCGGGCCTTCACCGGGCAGACGCTGGAGCAGTGGCGCGGCAGCGGCTGGCGGGACGCGCTCCACCCGGAGGACCGGGAGCGCGTGGTGGCCTCGTGGGAGCGGGCGGTGGCCACCGGCGCCCCGTACGACGTGGAGTACCGGCTCAGGCGTGCGGACGGCCACTACGTCCCCATGCACGAGCAGGGCGCGCCCGTGCGGGGGCCGGAGGGCCGGGTGCGTGAGTGGGTGGGGACGTGCAAGGACATCAGCGCACGCAAGGACGCGGAGGCCCGGCTGCGCGAGTCGGCCGAGGTGCGCGAGCTGCTCCTGGCCGCGGTCAGCCACGACCTGCGCGGCCCCTTGAACGCCATTGCCCTCTGCGCAGCGGCGCTCCAGAAGCAGCACGGCGTGGCCGGCTCGGCGCTGCAGGCGGTGGGGCTCATCGCCGCGAGCGCCGAGCGGATGCGGCAGCTGCTCGGGAGCCTCCTGGACTTCAGCAGGGCGCGCAGCGGCACGCTGGTGCTCGAGCGGCGTCCGTCCAACCTCCAGCCCGTGGTGCAGCGCGCGGTGGAGGAGGTGCTGCTGGTGCACCCCGAGCGGGCGGTGGCGCTCGCGTGCGAGGGCCCGCACGAGGGCGAGTTCGACGCGGCGGCGGTGGCGCGCGTGGCGTCCAACCTCGTGGGCAATGCCGTCCAGTACAGCCCCGCGGACGAGCCCGTGTGGGTGGAGCTGAAGGGCAGCGGCGAGGCCGTGGTGCTTACCGTGCACAACCGGGGCGCTCCCATCCCTCCGGAGCTCCTGCCCCACCTCTTCGAGCCCTTCCGCCGAGGCGAGGGGCGCGGTGTGGGAGGCCTGGGCCTGGGCCTCTACATCGTGCGGGAGCTCGTGGAGGCACACGGCGGCCATGTGGACGTCTCCTCCACCGAGGAGGCCGGAACCCGCTTCACCATCACGCTGCCGCGGACCCGGGACGCACGCTAGCTTGTGAAGCCAATGGCGCCCTGGTGGAAGGAAGGAATCATCTATCAGATCTACCCGCGCTCCTTCGCCGACTCGAACGGCGACGGCGTGGGGGATCTGCCCGGCATCACCGCCCACCTGGACTACCTCCAGGAGCTGGGGGTGGACGGCCTCTGGCTCAGTCCCATCTATCCGTCGCCGATGAAGGACTTCGGCTACGACATCAGTGACTACCGCTCCATCGACCCCGTCTTCGGCACCATGGCCGACTTCGAGGAGCTCGTCCGGGAGGCCCACGCGCGCGGCATCCGCGTCATCCTGGACATGGTGATGAACCACACCTCGGACCAGCACCCCTGGTTCGAGGCGTCGCGCTCCAGCAAGGACAACCCCCGGCGCGACTGGTACCTCTGGAGGCCTGGCAAGGACGGTGGCCCTCCCAACAACTGGCTCTCCGTCTTCGGTGGCAGCGCCTGGGAGAAGGACGAGCGGACGGGCGAGTACTACCTGCACCTGTTCCACACGAGCCAGCCGGACCTCAACTGGCGCAACCCCGAGGTCACGGCCGCCATGATGGACATCTGGCGCTTCTGGCTGGACAAGGGCGTGGACGGCTTCCGCCTGGACGTGGCGCACTTCCTGGTGAAGGACGCCGGGCTCCCTGACAACCCGTCGAAGTTCGGCCTGACGCCGTACACCCGCCAGCGGCACGAGCACCACATCAACCTCGCCGAGACACACGCGGTGTGGAAGGAGTTCCGGAAGCTCCTGGACACGTATCCGGACCGGATGGCGGTGGCCGAGGCGGACCTCGACGCGGTGGGCGCCGAGGGCTACTACGGCTCCGGGGACGACGAGCTCCACCTCACCTTCAACTTCGGGCTGTTCTGGCGGAGGTGGCGCGCGTCCGAGGTGCAGCGCGTGGTGGTGGACTGGAACCAGCGCATCCCCTCCGCGGGCTGGCCGTGCTGGGTGCTCTCCAACCACGACTTCGGACGTCACGTGTCGCGCTGGGCCGCGGGCACGCACACCGACGCGCGCGCCAGGGTGGCGGCGGCGCTCCTGCTCACCCTCCGGGGAACCCCGTTCCTGTACTACGGCGAGGAGCTGGCCATGCGCCGGGCCTACATCCCGCGTGCGGAGATCGTGGACCCGCCCGGGCTGCGCTACTGGCCCCTCTACCTGGGCCGCGACGGACTGCGCACGCCCATGCAGTGGACGCCCGGTCCTACCGCCGGCTTCAGCACCGGCAAGCCCTGGGTGCGGGTCGGGCCGGAGGCGGAGCGGCTCAACGTGGAGGTGGAGTCGAAGGACCCCGATTCGGTGCTCAGCTGGTACCGGACGCTCATCCGGCTCCGCCGCGAGACGCCCGCCCTGAAGCTGGGCAGCTTCGAGCCCTGGTTCGAGAAGCCGCGGTCGGTCATGGCCTACACGCGCGAGCACGAGGGCCAGAGCGTGGCGGTGGCGCTCAACTTCAGCCGCTTCTCGTCGGGGCTCAACCTGCGCGGCGGCACCTACACGGTCCTCGCGTCCACGCACCGGGAAGCCGGCCCCGAGCTCAGCGGAAAGCTCACGCTCGCGGGGAACGAGGCCGTCGTGCTGCTCCTGAAGCGGTGACGGCCGGTGCCTACGCGGCGAGCTCGGGGGCGTGGGCGCAGGCCGGGAGCTGCCTGGACACCGACTGGTACACACCCACGAGCCTCTCGGTGAGCACGCACGAGGTCCAGCGCTTCGCGTAGCTCATGGCCTCCGCGGACTTCGCGGCGTGCAGTGCCGGGTCCGAGAGGAGCTCCGAGACGCGGTCGGCGAACGGACCGACCTCCTCCCGCATCATGAACCCGCCGTTGTCGCCGTTCATGACGTCGCGGGTGCCCATCTCACCGATCGCCACCACCGGCGTGCCCAGGCTCATCGCCTCCACGGTGACGAGGCCCTGCGTCTCCGTCTTGGACGCGAACATGAACACGTCCGCGAGCGCGAAGGCGTGCTTCACCCTGTCGCGCGGCAGATAGCCTGTGAAGACGCAGCGGTCCCGGAGGCCTCGGGCCACGAGGCGGGCCTCCAGCTCCGCCCGGTACGGCCCATCCCCCACCACGAGCCACAGCGCGTCCGGCTCCCGCGTCCTCAGCTGCTCCATCACCTCGACCAGGAAGTCGTGGTTCTTCTCCTTGCCGAGCCGACCCACCGTGAGGAGGACCTTGCGTCCCTTCAGCTCCGGGTGCTTCTCGAAGAGGGGAGAGTCCCTGCGCTCCTGCTCCCGGTCCACACCGCAGAAGCTCGCCTGCTGGAAGCCGGTGGGGATGGTGTCGATGGGCGCGTCGACCCCGTAGCGGAGCAGCACGTTGCGCATCCGGTCCGTGGGCGCGACCACCGCGTCCATGTTCCGCGCGATGCGCCGGGTCACCGTCCGGACCAGCCAGCAGGACACCCGGGGTGGGATGAACGGCGCGTAGTGGCTGATGTAGTCCTGCCAGAACGTGTGGCAGGTCATCACGAGAGGAACCTGGTTGGCCCGTGCCCAGCGCCAGCACATCCAGCCCATGGCGAGCTCGGTCTGCACGTGGACGACGTCCGGACGGAGCCGCTCGAGCAGCTGGTGCACGGCCGGCAGCTCGCTCAGGTGGACGAGGGGATCCTCCTTCGACAGCCACCACACGGTGCTCTCGAAGCGGTGGACGTTCCGGCGGCCCGCCTTCTGGTCGGCGTCCTCCGGCTCGCCGGGAAACGCGGGCGCCAGGACGTGCACCTCGTGGCCCGCCGCCTCCAGTGACTGCTTGAACGTGTCGATCGAGACCGACATCCCGTTGATGCGGGGCCAGTAGCTGTCGGTGGCGAAGACGATCTTCACGGGCGGGGACTCCAAATCACGGGCGTGCGCCCGCAAGGGTACTCCGCCATGGCGGCTCGACGCGAACGACCCCGTCGCCCTGGTGGGACATCGCCTGGGTGCTTTCCGGGCGAGTGCAACGCCCCGGTGAGGTGCCCGTGACGGCCTGGAAACGCACACACCAGGAAGGGCGCTCGATTGAGTGCTTGGTCCCTGGACCCGTCCCGTGGGATGTGCGGGCGCGCCGCTGGTTGGAGGAGATGAGGGCATGACGGTCGAGGGGCTCCACATCGAGACGCACCCGCACCCGGGAGAGCCGGTGGTGCGCGCGCCCAGGCCCGACCCCTGCGCCATGGTGCTCTTCGGCGCCACGGGGGACCTCGCGCAGCGAAAGCTGTTCCCCGCGCTCTACGAACTGTCGCGCTCGCACCTGCTCCCGGAGCACTTCGCCCTCCTCGCCTTCAGCCGCTCGCCGCTGGACGACGAGGGCTTCCGCCGTCAGGTGCGCGAGGGACTGGAGAGGCACGCGCGCAGCAGGCCCATCGTCGAGGCGGAGTGGGAGCGCTTCGCCCCGCGAATCGCGTGCGTGTCGGGCCACACGGATGACCCGGCGGTCTTCGCGCGGCTTCGCGAGAAGCTCGAGGCGCTGCACGCCCGCTTCGGAACCCGGGGAAATCAGCTCTACTACCTCTCCACACCCGCCTCCACCTTCCCCGAGCTGCTCTCGGGCCTGGCCGGAGCCGGTCTCCTTCCGCGCGAGGGGCCCGAGCACCAGGGCCCGTGGCACCGGCTCATCATCGAGAAGCCCTTCGGGAGGGACCTCGAGAGCGCCCGCGCCCTCAACCGCGCGCTGTGGGAGACGCTGGACGAGCGGCAGATCTTCCGCATCGACCACTACCTGGGCAAGGAGACGGTGCAGAACATCCTCGCCTTCCGCCTGGCCAACGCCATCCTCGAGCCGCTGTGGAACCGCCAGCACGTCGACCACGTGGAGATCACGGCGGCGGAGACGCTCGGGGTGGAGGGCCGTGGGCGCTTCTACGACGAGACGGGCGTCATCCGGGACATGGTGCAGAACCACCTGCTGCAGGTGCTCTCGCTGTGTGCCATGGAGCCGCCGGTCTCCCTGGGCGCCGAGGACATCCGCGACGAGAAGAACAAGGTGTTCCGTGCGCTGCGCCCCATCACCGCGCGCGAGGTGGCCTCCGCGGTGGTGCAGGGCCAGTACGAGGGCTACGCGAGCGAGCCGGGCGTGACGCCAGGCTCGCGCACAGCCACCTACGTGGCGATGAAGCTGATGGTGGACACGTGGCGGTGGAAGGGGGTGCCCTTCTACCTCCGGGCGGGAAAGCGCCTGGCGCGGCGGGTGACCGAGGTGTCGGTGCACTTCCGGTCCGCGCCCTACAGCCTCTTCTGCACCCGCACCGCGTGCCAGCGGCTGGAGCCCAACGTGCTCACCTTCCGCATCCAGCCGGAGGAGGGCATCGCGCTGCGCTTCGAGTCCAAGGTGCCGGGAGAGGGCGTGGAGATGGCGGGCGTCAGCATGGACTTCGGCTACGCGGATACCTTCCACAAGCCCATTCCGGAGGCCTACGAGCGCCTGCTGCCGGACTGCATGCGCGGTGACGCGACGCTCTTCGCCCGCGCGGACAGCGTGGAGCAGGCGTGGGCGTTCATCACGCCCATCCTGGAGGCGCTGGAGTCCGGCGCGGGCGGGCCGCTCCACCCCTACCGCGAGGGCAGCGCGGGGCCGGAGGCGGCGGCGGCGCTCCCTGCGAAGGACGGGCGGCGCTGGACGCCTCTCGGTGAGCGGAGGGGAGCATGAGCGAGGTGCGCGGCAGGGAGCCGCAGGCGCTGGTGACAGAGGCGGCTGCCTGGATGGCGCAGCATCTGACGGAGGCCGTCGCCGCGCGGGGGCGCGCGAGCCTCGCGCTCTCCGGGGGGCGCTCACCGGTGCCCATCCTCCGGGCGCTGGCGGCGCTGCCCGTGCCCTGGGAGAAGGTGGACGTCTACCAGGTGGACGAGCGCGCGGTGCCCCCCGAGCACCCGGAGAGCAACTTCCGGATGCTGCAGGAGACGCTGCTGGAGCTCCTCGGCGCGCGCGCACCCCGCGTCTTTCGCATGGAGGCGGAGCGGGAGGACCTCGAGGCGGCGGCGCGCGACTACGAGGCCCTGCTGCCCGCGGCGCTGGACGTGGTGCTGCTGGGGCTGGGGGAGGACGGCCACACCGCCTCGCTGTTCCCGGGCGCGCAGGTGCTGAAGGAGCGCACCCGGCGCGTGGCCGCGGTGGAGGACAGCCCGAAGCCCCCTCCCCGCCGCCTGACGCTGACCCTGCCTGCGCTGGAGGCGGCGCGGGCGTTGCTCGGCGTGGCCACGGGGCAGGGGAAGCGCCAGGCCGTCGAGGCGCTGCGTGCGGGAGGCGACATCCCGGCCGCGAGGGTGCCGCGGGTGGTGTGGATGGTGGATCCGGCCGCCGCGGGCTGACGGCGCTGAGGAGACGTCAGATGACGGAGGAACGGAGCGAGTTCGGAGTCGTGGGGATGGGTGTGATGGGCGCCAGCCTGGCGCTCAACCTGTGCGACCACGGCGTGCGGGTGGCCGTGTGGGACCGGCACCCGGAGCGCGCGGAGGCCTTCGTGTCGAGCAACGCGCGGCCCGGGCTGCACTGGGAGCCGGACCTCGCAGACTTCGTGCGCACGCTGGTGCGACCGCGCCGGGTCCTGCTGATGGTGACTGCGGGAGCGCCGGTGGACGAGATGCTCGGGCGGCTGCTGAAGTTGCTCGAGCCCGGGGACATCGTGATGGACGGTGGCAACTCCTGGTACCTCGACACGCGCGCCCACGTGGCGACGGCCGCCGCCCGCGGCGTGCACTTCCTCGGCGTGGGTGTGTCCGGCGGCGAGGAGGGTGCGCGGCACGGCCCTTCGCTGATGCCCGGTGGTCCGAAGGAGGCGTGGGAGGCGGTGCGGCCCCAGCTGACGGCCATCGCCGCGGTGTCCGAGGCCGGCCCCTGTGTCACCTACGTGGGCCCGGAGGGCGCGGGCCACTTCGTGAAGATGGTGCACAACGGCATCGAGTACGCGGACATGCAGCTGCTCGCCGAGGTGTACGACGTCCTCAGGCGGGGCCTGGGCCTGTCCGCCGGGCAGCTCGCGGACCTCTTCGCGCAATGGAACGCGGGGCCGGCCGAGTCGTTCCTCCTCGAGACGACGGTGCGCGTTCTGCGCAAGCGTGACGAGGAGACCGGCCAGCCCCTGGTGGACCTGGTGCTGGACAAGGCGGGACAGAAGGGCACCGGAAGGTGGACGGTGCAGGTGGCGGTGGACCTGGCGGTGCCGGTGCCCTCCATCGCCGCGGCGCTGGATGCGCGGGTGCTCTCGTCGATGAAGGAGGAGAGGGTGGCGGCGAGCACGAAGCTGCCCGGGCCTCACGAAGAGCTCTCGGGCGACGAGCGGCAGCAGCTCGCAGGGTGGGTGCAGGAGGCACTGTACGCGGCCCGCATCACAACCTACGCACAGGGCATGCGCCTCATCCAGGCAGCCTCGGTGGCCAATGGCTGGGATGTGTCGCTCGCAGAGATGGCGCGCATCTGGCGTGCCGGCTGCATCATCCGCGCGCGCCTGCTCACGCCGCTGAGGGAGGCCTTCCTCGCGGAGCCCGCGCTGCCCAACCTGATGGTGTCCACCACCTTCGCGCGAGAGCTCGCGCAGCGCGCGCCGGCGTGGCGGCGTGCGGTGGCGGTGGCAGTGCGGCTCGGGATTCCCGTGCCTGCGATGAGCGCCAGCCTCGCGTACTTCGACAGCTACCGCACCGCGGAGCTGCCGCAGAACCTCACGCAGGCGCAGCGCGACGCCTTCGGCGCGCATACGTACCAGCGCAAGGACCACCCCGAGCGCGGCTTCGTCCACACGGACTGGAGCTGACTCCGGCGGCAGTCCGAGTCTGGAGGCCGTTGACGTTGACGTTGACGTTGACGTTGACGTTGACGTGGACGTTGACGGCGACGGCGACGGCGACGGCGACGGCGACGAGGACAAACCGACCCCCG
>JAKEEX010000496.1 GCA_022616315.1 Myxococcaceae bacterium | reverse complement strand
GTACACCACCGTGTGATGGCGCAGGATGGGCACGCGCAGGACGTGCACGTAGCGGTACTTCAGCGGGCACGTCTCGTAGTCGTCCACCTGGCGGTGGCTGAGGATCAGTTCCTGCTCGGGCGGAATCGGTGCCGCCGGCTCCGCCCCGATCTCCGCCGGCGGCGCGAAGCGCTGGATCTCCTCGATGGCCTTGGCTCGGAATGGCCGCGTGGCGTCCTTGGGGAGGTCGAGGGCCTCGAGGACGAACTGGCTCACCTTGCGCGGGCGGGCCCCGCCGTAGTCGCGGGCGCTGGTGAGAAACAGCTCACGCCGCGCCCGCGTCATGCCCACGTAGAAGAGCCGGCGCTCCTCGCGCAGGTGGAAGTCGCCCTCCGGCAGCGGGTACTTGACCAGCTCCGTGGGCACCTCGAGCGCTTCGCGCCGCCCGCGCAGCGGGAACTTGTCCTGCACCAGATTGACCAGGAACACCACGGGGAACTCCAGCCCCTTGGCCTTGTGCACGGTGAGCACGTGCACGGCGGGCGTCTCCGTGTCGGCCTCCACCACGGCGGGATCCTCCCCGGCGTCGATGAGGGCGTCCAGGTGGTTCACGAACTCGCGCACGTTGTCGTAGCGGAGGGCCTTGGCCGCGTCCTGGACGCGGCGGAAGAAGCGCGAGATGTTCTGCACCTCGGCCTCGTCCCGCGCGGTGGCGGCCTTCGACATTCGGGCCAGCCAGCCGGAGTCAGCGAGGAACTGGTAGAGCACCTCGCCGGTGGGGAACTCCCGAGCCAGCTCCATGTAGCGCGTGAGGTCGGCCACCAGGCGCCGGATGGCCACCTGCCCCTCCTCGCTGATCTCCGCGCCCAGATCAGGGATCTCCCCCGCGCGGCGCAGCACGTCGAAGAGCCAGCGATGGCGGCGGTCGGCGTAGGTCGCGCACCGCGTGAGGTCGACGATGGGCACCTGGTAGAGATCGGACGAGGCCACGTAGTGCGCGCTGACCGAGTCGTCCGGATGGGCCACCGCGCGCAGGAAGGCGATGAGCAGCCGCACTTCGGGCCGGCCGTAGAGCCCCTGGTTCCCGGAGAACGTCCACGGGACGCCGCGCAGGTTGAGCGAGCGCAGGAACTGGTCGGCGTCGCTGTTGGAGCGCACCAGGATGGCCACGGCGTCGGGCGGCCATCGCCCGTCCTCGATGCGCTCCTGGATGAGCTGGGCCACCGCGTCGGCCTCCTGGGTGGCCGTCTCGTAGTGCAGGTGCTGGGGCTCGAGACCAGGCGTCTCCCGCACCGCGGTGAGGTGCTTCTCGATGCCGTACTCCACCTCCAGGCGCTCGGGGTTGTTGTGGACGATGAGCCGGTAGGCGGCGTCGAGGATGGGCTGGTGCGAGCGGTAGTTGGCGGTGAGGACGATGCGGCGGGCCTCGGGATAGCACTCGAGGAACCCGCGCACGTTGGAGATGGCCGCCCCCCGCCAGCGGTAGATGGCCTGGTCGTCGTCGGCCACCACCGCGATGTTGTGATGCCGCGCGGCCAGGAGCTTGACCACCTCGAACTGGGCGTGGTTGGTGTCCTGGAACTCGTCGACGAGGATGTAGCGGAAGCGGCGCTGGTAGCTGCCCAGCACGTAGGGC
>JAKEEX010000053.1 GCA_022616315.1 Myxococcaceae bacterium | reverse complement strand
TTCGCGTCCGGGATGGCGATTGCCGGTGCGTACGGCATGGGGCGCAAGGTCTACGGGGCGGAGCAGGTCAGGCGCTCCCTGCCCGAGTCACTCGGGATGGGAATCCAGGGGCTCGGAGGTGCTGTCGCCATCCTGGGGGGCGTCCTGTTCCTGTGGCTGGTGGTCTCCGCATGGCTTGCCGCGAGGCGCGGTGCGAAGGTGGAGCAATCCCGACGGGAGACGGCCTGGAGCATGCGCGAGGGGAGCACGTCCGCCGAGCGCTGAGCAGGCCGCGGGTGCTTCGTGCACCGGAGTGAGCGGTACCTTCGAGCCCACGCCTGCTCGCAAGCTGCCATGCCGTCGGAGGACCCATCGTCTCAACCCAGAGAGGAGCAGCCATGGAATGCACCCGCTGCGGGGCTTGCTGCGTGGCCCCCGACATCGCTGCCCTCGACAAGCCGCTCGGCCTGCGCTGTCCGCACCTGAGTCCGGACAACCTCTGCACCGTCTACGACTGCCGACCGCAGGTCTGCCGGGACTACACCCCGGACTGGGTGTGCCGCGCCATCGAGGCCCCGACGCTGGACGAGCGCGTCTCGAGGTACCTCGCGCTCTTCGAGCTCACCGACGAGGCGGCTGAAGTGCGCTCGAGCGGCTGCCGCTCCATGCGCGCGGCGCGTGGATGAGGCCCCACCCGGAGGGGCGACGAGGCGGGAGACCGGAATTGTTACAGCGTTACATGCCCGGCTGCCCGTGACGCCGAGGGCACGCCCTGAGATGGCAGTGGCACATCGGTTGCTGCGACTCCTGAACGCCGGGGCCGCTCGTGGGAGGGGGCGGGGTTCAAGGGCGAGGGCGGCACCGGCGTCTCTTCGTTCTCCTGCAAGAGCGAGCTCGGCGCTGTGGCCGGCTCCCGTGGTGAGCGCCGTGGCCGCTCGCGCGTCGTCACGATGAAGCCGCTCTTCCGTGCCCCTCTGCTCCGCACGCTCGGCTTCGACGATGCCCCCGCGTCGCCCGGAGCTGGAGCGCGTGTCCCCGTCACGGGGGTCGTGTGCTCCGGCACCCGCTTCGAGGGAATGGTGTTCGGGCACGTGCGGAGGGATGGGCGCAACGCGACCGACGTGCTCGTGCGGCTGCTCGCTGGAGGCAAGTTCCTCCCCCAGCTCCACCTGGTTCTCGTGGATGGGCTCACGCTCGGGGGGTTCAACGTCGTGGACCTGCGGGCACTCGCCGTGCGCCTGGGGCGTCCGTGCGTCGCGGTGATGCGTCGTCCACCGGACCTCGAGGCGGTGCACCGCGCGCTCGCACACCTCCCGCGCACGGCCGAGCGACGGTCGCTGCTCGCCCGCGCCGGCCCCGTGTACCAACGGGGTGGGTTCGTCTTCCAGGTTCAGGGGGCCGGGCCGGAGGAGGTGGCGCCAGCGCTCGCGCGCATCACCGACCGGGGGCGCATCCCCGAGCCACTCCGCCTGGCGCACCTCATCGGCGCCGCCATCGTCCTGGGAGAGAGCGGGCGGCGCGCCTGACGGTTGCCTGCCCCGTCCTTCATGGGTGGTGGGGCTCCCTCGGGACGCAGGGCGGGAGCGCCGCCCTGCCTGACCGGCGCCCTCTCGCCCCGGCGCTCCGGAGGGCCCACGCCAGGGCTTCGCTCAAAGCTTCCCCGTGTGGACCTTGAACACAAGTGGCGCCTCCTGGTGCGGGGCGGCCTTAGGAGAGGGAGGTGCACATGGCACAGGAGAGCCGAGAGGACCTCGCCAACCGCAGCGCTCAGCGGCATGCGTCGCGGACCGGAACCACCTACGCCGCGTTCATCCGCCATCTGTGCGAGGTGGGCAACCTCGAGCCCGCGGTTGCCGAGTGCGCGGCCATCGCGGTCCTCAGCGCCCTGGAGCGCCGGATCCGGCCCGAGGAGTCACGCCAGCTCGAGGCGCAGCTTCCCCGGAAGCTGGTGGAGTTCCTGGAGGTGAGCGGCGCCCGAACGTCAGCCCCCCGCCGCTTCGGCAAGGGGGCATTCCTCGAGAGCGTGGCGGACGACCTGCGGATGGACCCGGCGAAGGTCGAGCCGGTGGTCCGCGCCGTCCTCGCGGCCCTGCAGGACCAGATCTCCGAGGGAGAAGCGGCTGACGTCGCCGCGCAGCTCCCCGAGGACCTGAGGGCCCTCTGGCAGCCAGCGCACTAGGCTTCAGAAACGCCGAAGCCCCCGGAGTCCGCCATTGCTGGGGGACTCCGGGGGCTTCTTTGTCGAAAAAGAATCCGGCAGCGACCTACTCTCCCACGCGGTTTCCCGCGGAGTACCATCGGCTCTGGAGGGCTTAACTTCCGTGTTCGGGATGGGAACGGGTGT
>JAKEEX010000495.1 GCA_022616315.1 Myxococcaceae bacterium | reverse complement strand
TTGGGCGCGAGGACCTCGAGGGAACGGGAGCCGGCGTCGGCGTCGATGCCTACAGGCTCCGCACCTCGTATGCGCCATGGTTCGACGGCGGCCTCCAGGTGGAGGTGACACCGCGGCGCGAGGAGCTGGCCCTCACCCAGGAGCACTGGAGCATGGAAGGGCGCCACCTCGCGGTGGAGCTGACGCGCGAGGAGCTGCGCCGCAAGCCCGACCCCGTCCTCGAGCAGCTGCGCGGCCCGGTGGAGAGGCTGTACGACCCCGCCCACCCGGAGCCCGAATACGCGTGGGCCATGTCCGTGGACCTGCACCGCTGCACCGGCTGCAGCGCGTGCGTGGTGGCCTGCCAGGCGGAGAACAACGTGCCGGTGGTGGGCAGGGCAGGCGTCCTGCGCTCGCGGGAGATGCACTGGCTGCGCATCGACCGCTACTTCACCGGCGACGTCGACGAGCCCGGCGCCATCACCCAGCCGGTGCTGTGCGTGCACTGCGAGACCGCGCCCTGCGAGTACGTGTGCCCGGTGAACGCCACCGTGCACCACAGCGAGGGCTTCAACCAGATGGTCTACAACCGGTGCGTCGGCACGCGGTACTGCTCCAACAACTGCCCGTACAAGGTGCGCCGCTTCAACTACCTCGACTACCACGCCACCGACGGGCCGCTCGAGCGGCTCAAGATGAACCCGGAGGTGACGGTCCGCGAGCGCGGGGTGATGGAGAAGTGCACCTGGTGCATCCAGCGCGTCCAGGCAGCGCGAATCCAGGCCCGCCTGGAGCGCCGCTCCATCCGCGACGGCGAGGTGCGCACCGCCTGCCAGCAGGCGTGTCCCACCGAGGCCATCGTCTTCGGCTCGCTCACCCAGCCGGCGGCGAAGGTGACGGCGCTCTTCGAGAGCGAGCGACGCTACGACCTCCTGCACGAGCTGGGCACGCGGCCGCGCACCGTCTACCAGGTGCGGCTGAAGAACCCGAACGAGGAGCTCGCCTGATGGCCCGCCCCGCGCCTTCAGCGCCCATCCCCGGCGAGCCGCTCGTGGAGCTCCCGCTGCTCGAGGGACGCCACACCGACGCGGAGCTGACGCACTCCCTCCTCTACCCGGTGGACCGCCGCGGCGGCCGGGCCTTCTGGGCGCTGGTGCTGCTGGCGCTCGCAGGCGTGGGGTACTTCCTGGTGTCCGTCGTCGTGACGGTGCTGGTGGGCATCGGAGCGTGGGGCAACAACATCCCGGTGGCGTGGGCCTTCGGCATCATCAACTTCGTCTGGTGGATCGGCATCGGCCACGCCGGCACGCTCATCTCCGCCATCCTCCTGCTGCTGCAGCAGAAATGGCGCTCGTCCATCAATCGCATCGCGGAGACGATGACGCTCTTCGCGGTGATGATGGCGGCGATGTTCCCCCTGCTGCACCTGGGGCGGCCGTGGTTCTTCTACTGGCTGGCGCCGTATCCGAGCACCACGCGGACGTGGCCGCAGTTCCGCTCGGCGCTGACGTGGGACATGGCGGCCATCACCACGTACTTCACGGTGTCTTTTCTCTTCTGGTACCTGGGACTCCTGCCGGACCTGGCGAGCGCGCGGGACGCGGCACGGAGCCCGCGCAAGCGCTGGTGGTACGGCCTCGCGTGCCTCGGCTGGAGAGGCTCCGCGCGTCACTGGTACCACTGGAGGGTGGGCTATCTGCTGCTCGCGGGGCTGGCCACGCCCCTGGTGGTGAGCGTGCACACCCTCGTCTCGTTCGACTTCGCCATCTCCCAGCTGCCCGGGTGGCACTCCACCATCTTCCCGCCCTACTTCGTGGCGGGGGCCATCTTCTCCGGGCTGGCGATGGTGCTCACCCTGTTGCTCCCGGCCCGGCGCGTGCTGCGCCTGACGCACGTGGTGACGATGGCGCACGTGGATGCGCTGTGCCGCCTGCTGCTCGTCACCGGGAGCATCGTGGCCTACGCCTACCTGCACGAGCACTTCATCGCCTGGTACAGCGCCAGCACGTTCGAGCGGAGCATCTACCACACGTTCCGCACGGGCCCCTTCGCCCCCATCTTCTGGCTCACCGTCTTCTGCAACGTGCTGGTGCCGCAGCTCTTCTGGAGCCGCAGGCTGCGGCGCAACCTCGTCGTCGTGTGGGTGGCGGCACTGCTGGTGAACGTGGGGATGTGGTCCGAGCGCTTCGTCATCATCGCGGTGTCGCTCACCCGCACCCAGCTTCCCTCCGCGTGGGCGGGCTACTCGCCCACGTGGGTGGACTGGGGGCTCCTGTCCGGCTCCATCAGCCTGTTCCTCCTGCTGTTCCTCGTGACGGTGAAGGTCGTGCCACCGGTCCCCATCAGCGAGACGAAGGAGCTGCAGCGACAGGTGGACGAGGCGGAGGCCTTCCTGCGTGAGGTGGAGGCGACGCGGGGTGGGGGAGGGGCGCGATGAGGCAGTGGGTGCTCGGGGAGCTCGGCACGGAGGAGGCGCTGCTGTCGGCGCTGCATGCCCTGCGCGCGAAGGGCTACGCGCGCCTGGATGCCCACACGCCGGTTCCGGTGGAGGGGCTCGAGGAGGCGCTCGGGTTGAAGGGCTCACCGCTGCCCGCGGTGGCGCTGGTGGCGGGGCTGGGCGGGGCGGTGCTCGGGTTCGTCATTCAGTGGTTCACCAACGCGGTGGCCTGGCCGCTCGACGTAGGGGACCGGCCGGTCAACAGCGCGCCCACGAACATCCCCATCACCTTCGAGACGGGAGTGCTCGTCGCGGCGCTCTCCATCTTCGGCACGCTGCTGGCGCTCTTCCGCTTCCCGAACGTCACGCATCCCGTGTTCCAGTCGGACGCCTTCCGCAGCGCGAGCGTGGATGGCTTCTGGGTGAGCGTCTCCACCGAGAGAGGCGAGCGCGAAGTCGAGCAGGCGAAGCAAGCACTTCAGGGGCTCGGAGCACGGCACGTCTCCGTGGTGAGCGGGGAGGCTGCACCGTGACGCCGCCCTGCATCCGCAAGCCACGAGCGCCGATCACCGCTCGTCCGCCAGAGTTCCCTCTCCCTCTGGGAGCAAACTCCCCTCTCCCTCTGGGAGAGGGAAAGGGTGAGGGGGTTGTGCA
>JAKEEX010000494.1 GCA_022616315.1 Myxococcaceae bacterium | reverse complement strand
GGGTCAGCGGGACTCTTCGCCCTCGCCCTTCATGGGGCACTTGCCCTTGTGCTCCCGCTTGTGCTCCACGAACTCCCGCACCTGGGCGCGGAGGGCGTCGACCTGCGCGGGGTCCTCCGCCACGTGCACCACGCGGGCGCCACCCTCGATGTCCTCCACCGTCACCTTGGAGGGCGGCATCTTCTTCATCCCTTCGTGCCCGTGGTGAGGGCAGCCGGAGCCGCCCGTCCCTTCGCCTCCGCCACCGTGGTGCCGCGCCACCTTGGCGCGCACCTTCTCGCGCAGCTCCGCCACCTGCTCCGGGTTGCTCGTGGTGACGTTCACGGCGACGCCGCCCGGGACGTCTTCCGCCACCACGTCCACGTCGGCCATCTTCTTCGGGCACATCCGCTCGCCGCGCTGCTCGGCGGCCTGCCCGGCTCCGGCGACCTCCTCCCGTCGAGCGGCTTCTTCCGTGGCGCAGGCCGAGGCCACGGCGAGGAGAGCAAGAGGCAGGTATGCAGCGCGCATGGGGTCCTCCGGGAAATGAGCTGCGTATTCCCCGGGAGGGTGTGCACTCCGGGCGATGTCGACTCGCCCCACAGCCCCCTCACCCCGTCCCTCTCCCGGGGGGAGAGGGGTCGGTCGGCCGGTCCATGTGTGGACGAGCGCATCCTGCGACAACGTGCCGCATGCATGACTGGACGCGCCGGCGTAGAGAGGCCGCGTGTCGCTGCTCCGCACGCTGCCCGCTCTCGCACTCGGAGGCGTCCTCCTGGCGCCGCCTGCACTCGCCTGCGCCACCTGCGGCTGCGGGGACCCGACCCTCACGTCCATGGGCGCCGAGCAGCCCTTCACCGGTCGTCTCCGCGTCGGCGGCGCCTTGCGCGCCTGGGCGATGAGCACCGGCACCGCGGGCGAGGACGAGGTGAGCACCCGGGAGCTGCGGCTGGATGTCTCCGCCGCGTGGTCGCCGCTCCCGTGGCTTACCCTCTCTGCGCTGGTGCCGCTGCAGCTGCGTGAGCTGCGTGACTTCAGCCTCGCGCACGAGGCGGCGTGGGGCCCGGGCGAGGCGGAGGTCGGTGCACGCGCCTTCGTCTATCGGGACCGGGAGTACGCCCCGCGCTTCCTCGTGAGTGTCCTCGGGGGCGTGAAGCTGCCGACGTCACCGCTGCGGCAGGACGCCACGGGTCGGGTGCTCGCCCTGGATGCGCAGCCGGGGAGCGGCTCGGTGGACCCGTTCGCCGGCGTGGGCGCGCTCGTCTTCCTCGGTCCCTGGTCCTTCGCTGCCACCGCAACCGCCTACCTTCCCGGCCCCGGACACCTGGAGTTTCGCGCAGGCCCCATGCTGCGCACCTCGGTCGCCGCACAGGCCCAGGCGAGCCCGCTGTGGGCCTTCCGGCTCGGGGTGGACACCAAGGTGGAGGCTCCGGGGACGCTGGGCGGACGCGCACACGAGGCTGGCGCGGGTTTCGCGGCCTTCGTCGGACCGGACGTCCTCTTCAGCCCCGCCATGGACACCGTGGTGCAGCTGGGTGCGCGCATCCCGGTGCTCAACCAGCTCCAGGGTGGTGCGGTGCCCACGCCCGTCCTCCAGCTGTCGTTCGTGCAGGACCTCGGATGATGCGCTTCCTCGTTCCCACCTGCCTCCTGCTGCTGTCGTGCGGAGGCAGCCACACCGACGGTGTCGTCCTGTCGCTCGAGGGCCGCCTCTCCCCGCGCGGCGACGTGACGCGTGATGCGACGGGGTGGCACTTCACCCGCACGGATGGGGCGCAGGTGACGCTCACCCGCGGCCTGGTGGCGCTGCGCAGCGTGGAGCTGGTGCCGTGCCCAGCATCCGCGCTCCGGCGCGTGCTGGAGGCGCTGTCCCCCATCGGAACGGCGCACGCGCACGAGGAGGGAAGCCCGCGCAAGCTGGGCGTACCGCATGTGCTCGCCCTCGCCCGCGACACGGAGGCCCGCCTCCTCGGCTCGTTGTACCCGCCTCCGGGCCGCTACTGCAGCGCGCGCATCGTCCTCGCGCCGGCGGACGCGGATGCGGAGGGGCTCGGCGGCGATGGGGACATGGTGGAACGCACCCTGCTGCTGGAGGGCACGCTGCGCACGCCGGGAGCGACGAGCGACACGGCGTTCCGGCTTGAGAGCCGCGGGGCTCGGGAGGTGGAGGTGCCGCTGGAGATGGTGGACCTTGGCGAGACGCAGCTGAGGGCGGGGCGGCGTCTGGTGCTCGCGTTCGACGCGTGGATGGAGGGGATCTCGCCGGGGACTCAAGGGGCTTCGCAGGAGGTGCTCTCGGCGGTGGCGGCTTCGATGAGCGTGGCTCCGGTGGTGGCTGAGTAGGAAGCGAACAGGCAACAGTCCCCTCACCCTTTCCCTCTCCCAGGGGGAGAGGGGCGGTGCTCCCGGAGGAGAGGGTCGACATCGCGGTCGAAGTCTGGACACCTCTCGTTTTCGCTCATGGCGTCATTGCTCTCCCAGTCCACGAGGACCGGACCTGCGCTCGCGGTCGCGCGCGGACAGGCGCACCCGCCCGTCGAGGCGATGCGCGCGGACTTCAGCTGGCTCCTGCGTCTGCGCTGGGGCGCCATGGTGGGACATGCGGCGGTGCTGGCCACCATCCACTGGGGCATGGGAGTGGCGCTCCCCCTGGTGCCGCTGCTCGTGCTGCTGGTGCTGGGCGCGGCCAGCAACGTGGCCCTCAATGCATGGCTGCGCTCGGGCGTGGAGGTGTCACCGCGCGCGCTCGCCGTGGTGATGCACTTCGACGCGGCAGTGTTGACGGGCCTCCTGGCCCTCAGCGGCGGCCCCTTCAACCCCTTCTCCATCCTCTACGTCGTCAACGTGGCGCTGGCGGCCATCCTCCTCCCGTCGCGCGCGTGCTGGATGCTGGCGGCGGTGAGCCTCGCCCTCTTCGGCGCACTGTTCCTGCTGCCCGAGCAGGGCCCCTTCGGGCTCGCCCTGCCCGACCACGCCTCCCTCATGCGGCTGCACCTGCACGGCATGTGGGTGGCCTTCGCGGTGGCTGCGGGCTTCGTCGTCTTCTTCGTCCAGCGCGTCACGCGTGCCATGGCCGCCCAGCAGGAGGCGCTCGCCGCGGCGCGCAGCCTCCAGGCGCGGCACGAGCGCGTGGCCGGCCTCGCCACGCTCGCCGCCGGCACCGCGCACGAGCTGTCCACGCCGCTCTCCACCATCGCCGTGGCCAGCGCCGAGCTGGAGCGCGCGCTGTCCGGACTGTCGCTCCCCGCGGAGGTGCGCGAGGACGTGGCCCTCATCCGCTCCCAGGTGCGTCGCTGCCGCGACGTGCTGCACCACATGTCCGACAGCGCTGGACAGCCACTCGGCGAGCCGCTCGTCACGCGCACGCTCGCCGCGTGGGTGCAGGCCGCCATGGAAGGCCTGCCCGGGGCGGAACAGGTGCAGTGCCCTCCTGCACGACACCTCTCGGCGCTTCGGGTGCGCGGCCCGGCACGCGCCTTGGACCGCGCGCTGCGCGGACTGGTGAAGAACGCCCTGCAGGCCTCGCCCCCCGGCACGCCCGTGGTGCTCACCGCGGACGAGGAGGGTGGGACGCTCACCGTCACGGTGCACGACGCGGGACCGGGACTGCCGCCCGAGGTGCGTGCACGCGCGGGCGAGCCCTTCTTCACCACCAAGGCCCCCGGCGAGGGCATGGGGCTGGGCCTCTTCCTCACGCGCACCCTGCTCGAGCCGCTGGGCGGCGTGCTCGAGCTCGGTGACTCCCCGCATGGCGGTTGCGCAGCCAGGCTGCGGCTGCCGCGCGCCAGCGTGGAGGCGGGCCGATGAGCGCCACCGCACCCCAGGAGCACGCCCCCACGCTGCTGCTGGTGGACGACGACGCGCCCCTGCGCGAGCGGCTGGCCCGGGCGCTCACCGCGCGAGGCTACGAGGTGCGCACGGCCGGTTCGACCGACGAGGCGCTCGCGCTCACCGCCAGTGACTCACCCGAGTACGCCGTGGTGGACCTGCGGATGCCGGGAAGGGGCGGGCTGGACCTCCTGCAGGCACTGCACGAGCGCGACCCCGCCACGCGGGTGCTGGTCCTCACCGGCTACGGCAGCATCGCCACCGCGGTGCAGGCCATGCGGCTCGGGGCCACGGGCTACCTGCCCAAGCCGGCCGACGCGGACGACATCCTCGCCGCGTTCTCCAAGGTGGAGGAGGCTCCTGCACAGGGCACGGACGCGACACCGTCGCTCGCGCGCGTGGAGTGGGAGCACATCCAGCGGGTGCTCACGGATTGCGCGGGCAACGTGTCCGAGGCCGCGCGGCGGCTGGGCGTCCACCGGCGTTCGCTCCAGCGGAAGCTTCAGAAGTATCCGCCCCGGTGGTGACGGAGGAGGAGGGGAGAATTGCGCTCACTCTCCAGACACGGTGACAAATGTCCCCTCTCCTCGGGGAGAGGGACAGGGTGAGGGGCCGTCACTTGAACGGATTGCTGAACCGCGGCTCGTTCACGAAGTCCGTGTCGGTGAGGCTCTCGAGGAACGCGAGCAGGTCCGCCCTCTCCTCCACGGACAGCGGGAAGGGACGCACCAGCGAGCTCTTGTGGGGGTTCTCTCGACCGTCCCCCGCGAAGGGGCCGGTGGGGATGTTGCGTCCTCCCTGCGCGTAGTGCTCCACCACCTCCGCCAGCGTGGCGATGCTCCCGTCGTGCATGTACGGCGCCGTGAGCGCCACGTTGCGCAGGGAAGGCACGCGGAAGCGACCCATGTCGGCGGCCTCCCGGGTGAACTCGTACAGGCCCGTGTTGGGCTCGGGGTAAGCCCCCGCACCGTCCACGTTGTAGAGACCGTT
>JAKEEX010000052.1 GCA_022616315.1 Myxococcaceae bacterium | reverse complement strand
TACGAGGGGACCAGGCAGTAGAGGGTGGTGACCTCGCGTGACCTCGCTGCGTGCAAGGGGTCTGATGTGTCTTTCGCCTTCGAGTGGCGGGCGGGCGTGGAACGCTTCCATTTCACCTTCAGTCCGCAGCGCGCGAGCTCCTCGTCGAGCCACCCCAGCGAGCGAAGGCCGAGCAGCTCCGCGAGGTTGGAGAGGATGAGCAGCCCCTCTCCGCCCGGCTCCAGATGGGCGGGCAGCTCCTCGAGGAAGAGCCGCAGGAAGCGGCTGTCCGCGTCGAACACCGCCCGGTCCACCCGGTTCTTCGGGGGCTCGGGGAGCCACGGCGGGTTGCTGATGACCAGGTCCGCCTTGCCCTCGGGGAAGAGGTCCGCCTCCACCACCCGGAACTTGCCCGTCAGGCCTAGCCGCTCCGCGTTCTCGCGCGCGCAGGCGACCGCCCGCTCGTCACAGTCCGTGGCCACCGCGGACCTCGCCCCGCGCTGCAGGAGCAGGAAGGAGAGCACCCCTGTCCCGGTGCCCACGTCGAAGACCCGCTTCCCGCTGACCTCCGAGACAGAGAGCAGGAGCTCGATGTAATCGGTCCGCGTGGGCATGTAGACGCCGTAGTGCGGATGGAGCATGCCCCGGAGGCCAGGGACCGCGAGGCCCTTGCGCCGCCACTCCGCTGCTCCCAGCATGCCGAGCAGCGTCTTCATCGACACCAGGGTCGTGTCCGCATCGGGCTCTCCCCACGCCCACCGGCATGCCTGCGCGACGTCGGGCGCGCGGGCCAGGGCGAGGCGGTAGGTGCGGTCCAGCGCCACCACCACGCGCGCGAGCGTCTCGTGCTCGAGCTGCCGCGCACGCCGCTCGGCCCGGAAGGCCTCGAGCGGGGTGCGGCCTCCACGCTGTGGGGGAAGACGCCGGGCCATGGCCCCGAGCAGCTGCTTCGCATTCTGGAAGTCGCCCGTGTACTGCAGGAACTCGCCTCGGCGGACGCGTCTCAGCGCGGCGTCGGCGGTGAGCCGGTCATCCACGGGTGAGAGCCGCGTGGGCGCCGGCTCATCACTCTCTGAACGCCACCTGAACGAGGTCATTGCCCGAGCCTAGCGGTCCATCTCCGGTGGCGCCGGAGGACCTCATGGGCCGGCTGGCGAGGAGGCCAGTGCGAGCGGGCAGGGGGGCACTTCGAGACGGCGACGAGGCGCTCCCCCGGGCTCTCAGCGGCCGGTCAGCTTCTTCGGCGGATGCTTCTGGAGGAACGGATTGGACGGCTTCTTCGCCGGGGGGGCAGCAGCAGATTTGGCGATCGAGCCCGTGGCCTTCTTCACTCCCGCCGGAGGCGCCGCGCTCCCCGCGGACGGCCTGGAGGCAGGCTTCTTCGCGGGCGCGGTCTTCGCAGTGCGCTTCTTGTCGTTCGCGGTCGGCATGGTTTCCTGGGGTCTGGCCTTGCTGGGGCCGGGTGCTGGCTTCAGAGAGTCTAACGCTCGACACGTCGTTCCACAGAGCGCCAAGGGCCTCAGGAAGCTTCATGTGCTCGAGAATGCGCCGCACCTCTGAAGCCTGGGTGAGGTAGGCCAACACCCCCCTCCACATCAGGGACAACTGCAGCGGGGAGCGCGGGCCCTCGGGGTTTTCCCGGCGGGGGGAGGTGCGCCTCCGCGTTGACGCCCGCCGCGGCATCCGCTGTATCCTCTCCCGCCGTCCCTCCGCCGCCGCGCGTCCGCCCCGCGCGCCCTCTGCCGGACCGGACGACCCCGGGGGAGGGAATTCGGTTGAGCGGCGTCCCACCACAAGTCCATGCCGACGCCTCCGCGCTGCGGCGGCAGGAGCTCGGGGGGATGCTGCGCCTGGGGGGCCTGCTCTTCGCGGCCCACACCGGCTATGCCGCCGTGCGGCACGGCGCGTCCGGCGCGCACTGGATGGCGCTTGGGCTCGCGGCGCTCATCTTCCTCACGGGCCACTGGGTGGCGAAGCGGCAGCGCCACGACATCCACTTCACCCAGGCGCTCCTCGCGCTCCTCTGTGTGGCGGCCCTCACCGTCCGCGGCTGGCGCGCGCCCGCGGAGGCCACCGAGACCGTCGTCTCGCTCCTCCTCACGCCGCTGGTCTGCGCGCTCCTGCTCTGGGAGAGCTTGGCCACGCTGGCGCTGGTGGTGCTCGCGTGCGCCGTCGGCGCGGCGCTCCTGCTGCACGGCGGGCCGGACCACACCACGCAGGCGCTGCGCATGGCGGGCCTGCCGTGGCTGGGCGCCGCGTGGTGGTGGCCCATCTGGGGCGTCACCAGCGCGGTGGCGCTCTACCGGGTGTGGCGCAGCGGCGTGCTGCGGGAGGCCGCGCAGCTGCAGGGCGAGGGCGACTTCCGCCAGCTGGTGCACGCGCTCGTCGAGGGCGCGCTGGTGCGCCACCACACCGAGGACGACGTGCTGCGCGCCGCCAGCACCCTGCTGCGCGACCACGGGCTGGGCACCTTCTTCATGCCGCTGGACGGGGACGGCATCCGCATGGGCCCCCACTCCTTCCCGGAGCGGCGGACCGGGGCCGTCCTCCGCCGCCTCTTCGGGGACCTCGAGACGGCGCGCTGGCCCCTGCTCCCCTACTTCCGGCAGCTCTTCGTCGACCGGCGGGGGCGCGAGCGGCCCGACATGCGCGCGGAGATGGCGTCCGTCCTCGGCTCCGCCGCGTTGCGCACCATCGTGCGCGTGGTGCCCCAGGCGGCCTTCGACATCCCGCTCTTCGTCGAGGGCCAGCCCTACGGCCTGCTGGTGCTGCGCACCCGCCGCCTCAGCGCGTCGCGCACCGCGCTGGTGGAGCTCTTCGCCAAGCACGTGGAGGCGGCGGTGGAGAACGTGCGCCACCTCGAGCGCGCCCGCGCCCACGTGGCCGAGCGCGAGAAGCTCGAGGCCGAGCTGCTCGCCAAGGAGCGCCTGGCCGCCCTGGGCGAGATGGCGGGCGTGGTGGCCCACGAGGTGCGCAACCCCCTGGGCGTGCTGAGCAACGGGCTGGCGCTGCTCGCGCGCCACCCCGGCTCGCCCGCCGCCGCCGAGGTGCTCGGCTACATGCGCACGGAGACGCAGCGGCTGGACCACCTGGTGCAGGACCTGCTCCTGCTCGCCCGTCCGCTCACCCCCCACCCCGCGTCGCTCGAGCTGGAGCGCGTGCTCGGGCGCGTGGTGCAGACCGCCACGCACGCGCCCGCCCTCGCCGGCCGCACGCTCGAGCTGGCGGTGGAGCCGGGGCTCGGGCCGCTGGTGGCGGACGGCACGCTGCTGGAGATGGCGCTGCTCAATCTGGTGCTCAACGCCGCGCAGGCCTCGCCGGAGGGGCGGCCCGTGGTGCTCGGCGCGCGGGACGCGGGCGGCAGGCTCCGGCTCCACGTGGACGACGAGGGGCCGGGCGTCCCCGAGGCGCTGCGCGAGCGCATCTTCGAGCCCTTCTTCACCACCCGCGCCGCGGGCACCGGCCTGGGCCTGTCCATCGTGCGGCGCGTGGTGCTCGCGCACGGCGGCACGCTGCACGTGGAGGACCGGCCCGGCGGCGGCACGCGCATGGCCTTCGAGCTGCCCCTCGCGCCCCCCCTCGAGGCGACCGCCTAGCGCCCCACCAGCCGGGTCGCCTCGGCGACGACGGGGCCCTCGCCGCTGCCGGCGAGCGTGAGCACCCGCTTCGCATAGCGCCAGCGCAGCGCGTTGTCCCCCGCCGCGCGCATCGCGCCGCCCAGGCTGCGCAGCCGGCCCGGGTAGCGCGTGAGGGTGAGCTCGTACGCAGCGCGCGCGGCCGCCGGCTCGCCGAGCTCCGCCAGCAGGTCTCCGAGCAGCTCGCGCGCGGGCAGCAGCGGGCCAGGCGAGACGGGGTGCGGGCCCATGGCGTCCTCGAGTTCCGCGGCCTCGGTGAGCAGCCGCCGCGCCTCCGCGTCCTGGCCCTCCAGGTGCGCCACCCAGCCCAGCACCGCGAGCCGGTGCGCCGCGAGCAGCTTGCCGAAGTACGCGTAGGGGCCCGCGGGGGTCGCCTTCGCGGCCGCCTCGAGCTTCGCGGCCGCCGCGCGCGCGCCCAGCGCGTCCCCGGTGCGCGCCGCGCCCAGGCCCCGCGCGTAGGCGACGAGCCCGTCCGCAAAGGGGAAGTCCTCCCAGCCGGCGAGCGGCTCCACCTCCAGCTTCGCCGCCTCCGCCCACGCGTCGCGCTCCAGCGCGTAGCGCGCCGGCAGCACCGCGCGCGCGTAGACGACCTGGAACTGGCGCGCCGGGTACACCTCGCGGCGGGCCGTCACCTCCCGCACCGCCGCGCGCGCCTCCTCCCAGCGCCCCTGCTGCAGGAATCCGTAGCCGAGGTAGTCGTAGGCGTGGAAGGAGTCGAAGCTGATGGCGCCGGGGTGGCGCGCCTCCATCCAGCGCGCGGCCGCTTCGAGCGAGCGGCGGTTGGCGCGGATGTTCTGGTCCCACATGCCCAGGCGCACGTAGATGTGCGAGGGCATGTGCAGCGCGTGCGGCACGCGCGGCGCGAGCGAGGTGTACGCGTCGGCGGCCTTCAGCCCGCGCCGCGCCACCTCCGGGAAGTCGTACGCGTGGATGAGGTAGTGCACGACGCCCGGGTGCCTGGGGTGGCGCGCCCACGCACGCTCGAGGAGCTCCGCCGCGCGCCGCTGCTGCGCGAGCGTCCGGTCCTCCTTCGGCGCGGTGCCCAGCAGCGCGAGCGCGTAGAACGCCGTCACCTCCACGTCCGCGGGGAAGCGCCGGTGCAGCGCCTCGAGCGACGCGCGGAAGGCCTGCGCGCGGCCGCCCGGCGTGGGCGCGCCGCCGTGGCAGGAGGGGGTGCCCTCGCCCCCCGCGCGCGCGCCCGGCGGCAGCCGCTCGTGCCAGTAGGCGTGGATGGCGTCCACGAGGCCCGCCTCGACGGGGCCCTTGCCGCCGAGCTTCACGGCGCGGTCGGCCGCCTCCGTCCCTCCCGCGGCCTCCTCGGGGGTGGGGGGCGCCCAGAGCGGGTGGTAGTGCGTCATCGCCTCGCCCCACGCCGCCGTCGCGCAGGCCGGGTCCTGCGCCGCCGCGGCCCGGAAGGCGATGCGCGCCTCCTCGTAGAAGAAGCTGTGCAGCAGCGCGACGCCGCGCTCGAGGAGCGGGCGCACCGCGGGCGTGCAGCGCTGGTGCACCTTCACCGCGCCCAGCTCGCCGAGGTCGAGCTGCACCTCCGCGGCCTGCGCGGTGCCCAGCGACAGCACGAACAAGGAGACGAGGACGCGCCGCTTCATGTCAAACCCCCCGGAACGCGCGGCAGTGTCCTCCTCCCGGAGCGGGAAAGGCAATCCCCCCGCGGGCGTGCACCTGCCCCGGGGTTGCGTCGAGCCCCGGCTAGGGACGGACGGCCGCCAGGATGTATCGGGGGAGCAATTCCTCCCGGAACGTCTTCCAGAGGTTGAACTGGCCGTAGTTCGCCCCCGTGAACATCACCGTGAGCCCCAGCTCCGGAACCACCATGACGTACTGGCCGCCGTTGCCGCCCGCCTCGTATTCCGCGTACACGCGGTCGCCAACGCGGACGTCGTGACGCCACCACGCGTACCCGCCAGGCACCCCGGCTCCTTGCTCAGGAGTCGAGCGTGCGACGAACCGACGGTCGTCCGGAGCGCCGCGGTGTGCGATGCCTCCGGCGGTGTTCCGAATGTCGCGGACCCCTGACCTGTAGAGTCCCAGGGTTCCGCGCGGCCGAAGTGCCCGTCCGGGCTTCGCGGGTTACGGGGTTTCGTCTCATGCATGGCCGTCGCGTCCTCTCCCCAGTCCTCCTCGTCGGCGCCGGTACCGGCGAGGCGACCTGCGGCATCCTCTATCTCGCGGGCTACCTGCGACGGGCCGGGGTCGAGGCCTACGTCCGGCTCCACGACCTGGACGAGTCCGAAGACGAGGTGACCCGCTCGCTCGAGGCCCTCGTGACGCGCGTGCGTCCGCGGCTCGTCGGCATCAGCCTCAAGTGGTTCCACCACATCCACCGCGCGCTGCTGGTGGCGCGGACGCTGCGCAAGCTCGACCCGGAGATCCGCATCGTCGTCGGCGGCAACACCGCGTCGTACTGGTGGCGCGAGCTGGAGGCGTATGACTGCATCGACCACATCGTCCTCGGCGACGGTGAGCTGCCGCTCCTCGCGCTCTGCCAGGGCGACCCCTCGCCGCCCAACTGCGTCACGCGGGACCCGGACGGGAACCCGCGGCGGCTGCCACTGGCTTACGTGCAGGGCAGCACCAACAGCGAGGACGTCTACTACTCGCACTTCGACGACATCTTCCTCAGCCAGGCGGACCGTCACGCCTTCTCGGGCTGGGTCGCTCCCGGCAAGGGGTGCGGCGAGAACTGTCTCTATTGCGGTGGGGCCCGCGGCAACCAGAAGGCGGCCTTCGGACGCGCGAAGCCGTTCCTGCGCTCCGAGGACAGCGTGCGACGCGACCACCAGGAGATCGCCAGCCGCACCTGGCAGCTGCGCTACGACTTCTCGGGGAGCTCGGCGGAGTTCCTCGCGAGCACGTGGGCGGGGGTCGACCTCTCGCGCCACGCGTGCACGTACTTCCTGTGGGGCGTGGCCCGGATGGAGCTCGTCGATGCCCTGGCCCGGACCTTCGAGCAGGTCCACATGGTGCTCGACATCGGCTGCTTCTCGGAGCAGCAGCGCCACGAGCAGATGCGCCGCGGCCTGCTCAAGCCGTGCGCGTCGGACCGGGAGCTGCTGGAGCTCATCGACCGCTGCCGCCGCCATCCGAACCTGGACGTCGAGATCTCCGGCATCGCGGGCCTGCCCTTCGCCAGCGCGGCGACGCTCGCGCAGGAGGTCCGCCTGGTGGAGCGTGTCATCAGCCTCGACTGCGTGGTGGGCTACCAGCGACTCGAGGCGCAGCCCGGAGCGCTCGTCACCGAGCACCCCGCACGGTTCGACATGGTGACCGAGGCGCGAACGTTCACGGAGTTCCTCGGGTACTTCGAGCGACGCGAGCCGGGAGCGAACACGGTGCCGATGGTGCGCTTCCGCGACGCGGCGCTCGAGGAGGCGGTGCAGCGCACCTCGGACCATGTGGACGCCCTCGCGCTCGGCCACAGGGAGGCGCGGCGGAGGGTCCCCCTCCACGCACGCACGCGCCTGGTGAACACCGCGCCGTCAACGCAGCAGTTCAAGCTGGGAGACTGGCTGGGAGCTCACCGGGTCCCGGCCAGGGTGGCGCAGGAGCGGGTGACCGTCGTTCGCTCGGTGGAGGGGTTCGGCCTGGCCTGCGCGCCTTCGGTCAGCCCGCGGAAGTTCAGCGACCCGACGCTGGAGCAGGGTGAGGAGGGCAAGGTCCTGCTGTCCACCCTCGCCGCCTTCGAGCGCCCGACGACGGTGGCCAGCGCGGTGGCGGAGCTGGGTGCGAAGGCGCGTCTCGATCCGGACTCGGCTCGCGAGGTCATCGAGCACCTCGTGGAGGGACGCTTCCTGCAGCCGGCGGCGGCTCCCAGAACCCGCTCCCATGACGCATGAGCGACCACGTCCGAGGTGGCCCCTCACGCAGAGGAGACCTGCACCAGCGCCCCCGGGTAGGCCGCGAGCGCCTCCTCCAGCCTCTCGCTGGACGGCAGGTCCAGGTGGTTGGTGGGCTCGTCCAGGACGAGCGCCTCAGCTCTTCGGGCCCTTCACCTCGAGCTTGCCGCTCACGGTGCTCACGTCGATGGAGTGGGTGCCCTTGCCATAGGTCTCCTCCACGGAGCCGAGCATGAGCCCGCGGCCGTTGAACGAGCCGCCCACCGTGGAGAAGTCCAGCCGGGCGTCCGCGCGCGTCGGCAGCTGGAGCTTCACGTCGCCGGAGACGGTGCTCACGTCCAGGTCCCTGAGCGTCTCAGGGGCGAGCAGCACGGTGCCGTTCACCGTGCTGACGGACACGTCCTGCACGGAGCCACGCAGGTCCACCCTGCCGTTCACCGTGGAGACCTCCTGCTCGCCCGCGACGCCCTTCACCTCCACGTCCGCGTTCACCGCGCTGAGCTCCAGCTCCGCGCCGCGCGGCACGCGCAGGGTGAGGTGCGTCTCCACCGAGTCATCGTCGCAGTGCCTGCGCTCCTTCCCACACGGGCCGCAGCACACCTCCACCTCGACGGTGTTGCCGCTCTTGCGCGCCTCTACCCGCCACTGCTTCCGCTCCTCGTCGCTTCCCTCCTGACGCGCTTCGACCGTCACGCGGTCCTCCTCGCCGGCCTCCACGCGGATGGAGCCGTTGATGTTGGAGACGCTCACTTCGGGCGTGGCGTCGGTGCGGAACTGCCAGGACGACGGGGTAGGGGAGGCGGCCAGGGCCAGGAGCAGAAGTGCGTGCATGGGAATCTCCCGGAGGAGGGGACCCCCAGCATACGGCGCGGGCCGTGCTTCATTGCCGGGAGCTCTCGGCGCCACGGCGGATGGGGTGTCACGGCCTCCCTGCGATGCCTCCCGCCCGGAGGATGCGCAGCGTGCAGGGCATGGCGGGCATCCACCTCGGCACCAGCGGCTTCGTGTACCGGGACTGGCGCGGCGTCTTCTACCCCGAGGGACTGCCGGCCAGCCGGTGGCTCCCCTACTACGCGTCCGTCTTCTCCACCGTGGAGCTCAACGTCACCTTCTACCGGCTGCCCACGCCCGCGATGGTGGACCGCTGGCGCGCGCAGGTGCCGCCCGGCTTCCGCTTCGCCTGCAAGGGGAGCCGCTTCCTCACCCACGTGAAGCGCCTCACGGAGGTGGACACGGGTGTGGAGCGCTTCTTCACCGTGGTGCGCCGGCTGGGGCGTGCGCTCGGCCCGGTGCTGTGGCAGCTGCCACCCGGGATGCGTCAGCCGGACCCGGAGCGCCTGGAGCGCTTCCTGCGTCACCTCCCGCGCGACGTGTTGCACGTCTTCGAGTTCCGGGACGCCGCCTGGTACCGCGCGGACGTGCTGGAGGTCCTGCAGCAACACGGGGCCGCGGTGTGTGAGCACGACCTCGTGGACGTGCCGCCACCGCACGTCACCGGCGGCTTCCGCTACCTGCGCTTCCACGGCGCGTCGTCGCGGTACGCAGGCCGCTACGGCCGTGCCGCGCTTCGCCCCGTGGCGAGGAGCCTTACCGCCTGGCGCCGCTCCGGACGTACCGCGTGGGTCTACTTCAACAACGACCTCCACGGCGACGCGCTGCTGGACGCGCTGGAGCTGTCGGACCTGCTCGGCGAGCCGGTGCACGCGCCTCCACGTCTCGAGGCAGCGCGCGCGCACGTGCCGCAGAGCTGAGTGTGCACGTTTCCAGCATCTCCACAGTGGCCCCGCCTCACTGCGGACCGCACGTCAAGCGCGCGGCGCCTCACGAGGGAAGCGCAGTTCGCTGAGGGACAGAGGCCTTCCCGGCGCGGACGATTGAGCCCGGGTGCTCCTTCCGGTTGGAGTCCAAGGCTCCACGTCCGCGCAGGGCGCACCCGCGCGGCCAGACCTTCAGGAGGCGCACCCATGACGCGACACCTCGTCCTCGTGCCTGGCTTCGGCGGCTTCGACGTGCTCGGAAGCATGCGCTACTACCACGGAGTGACCGAGGCGCTGCGCGAGGCTCCGCTCGTCCTCCACTACTTCCCCAACCTCCCCAGCGCGAGCGTGCGCACGCGGGCGCGGCAGCTGCGCGTCTGGCTCTCGGAGCTGGACCGGCGCCACGTCATCGGCCACAAGGACGAGGTCCACCTCGTTGGCCACTCCACCGGAGGGCTGGACCTGCGCCAGCTGCTGCGTGACTACGCGCGGATGCTCAGGCCGCAGAAGGGCATCGTCGGCGAGGAGCCGGTGGACACGGTGGGGCTGGAGGTGCTCGGCCGGGTGCGCTCGGCGCAGTTCCTCTCCACGCCCCACCGCGGCACGGCGCTCGCGCACCACCTGAATGCCTCGTTCCTGCGCGCCGGACTCTCGCGCCTGCTCGTGCGCGGCGCCTACGAGTGGGCCCGGGCGTGGCGCCAGGTGGGAGTGGGACTCCAGGGACGGCTCCTCCGGCGGCTCCTCCCGGAGGGCCCCACGCCGGACTGGGTGGACGCCCTCGTCGACACCGCGCTCGGCTTCAACGCGGAGAGGGACGAGCTGAAGCGCGCGCACGCAAGCGCAGCGTACGCGGAGGCCCTCCGCTGGCTGGACCACATGGCAAGCGACTTCTCCGCCATCGCGGACCTGGACCCGGTGCCCCGGCAGGACAGGGCGCCGCGCAGCCCGGCGCAGCTGCAGGAGCAGGAGCGCGAGCTCCCCCTCAAGCAGGGAATCCGCTGCGCCTCCGTGGTGAGCGTGGCGCCACCCCCCGCCGAGGACGCGCGCCTCACCGTCTACGGCCTGCTCCACCGCCTCACGGCCCACAACCCACCCTGGCAGCTGGGAGGGCCCGTCACGCTCCGCAGGATGCTGATGCCGGGACAGAAGCGTGCCCTGCGCCTGGCGGACAACGACGGGCTCGTCAACAGCGTCTCCATGGTGTGGCCCGACGCGAGCAGCAGCTTCGTCGTGGAAGCAGACCACGCGGACGTCATCGGCCACTTCACGTCCCTGGGGCCGGCGGAGAGCGGGGGCCCGCTCGCGCGCTACCGGCAGTACGACCTGCTCGACGCGCGCACGGGCTTCAACCAGGTGACCTTCGACACGCTGTGGCGGCAGGTGGGCGCGTTCGCGCTGGGTGAGGCGTACGCGGCGGCGCGCAGCACCGAGGCGGCGTAGCGGCCGGAACGCCGCGAGCCCCGCCCACCGCCCCGTCGAGGAGCGGCGAGAGGGGCTCGCCGGTGTCAGCTCGCAGTGTCCTGCGCGGGCGTCAGACCTTCGCGCCCGGCGTCGCCTGGAAGACCTCGTTGAACTCGCTGATGGCCTGGTTCAGCGCGGTCTTGATGTCGCTCGTGAGCTCGCGCTTGGTGGCGATGTCCGCCGCGATGTTCGGGTGGCGGCCGTCGCAGTACTCGATGAACTCCTTCATCCACCGTACCACGTCGCTCACCGGCACCTCGCGGATCCACCCGCGTCGGGCCGGGTCGTCCTTGCTGGTGGCGGCGTAGATCTGCATCACCTGCTTCTCCGCCGGCAGCGGCTGGTACTGGCCCTGCTTGAGCACCTCGGTGAGGCGGGCACCGCGCGCCAGCGTCTCCTGCGTGGCCTTGTCCAGGTCCGAGCCGAACTGCGCGAAGGCCGCCAGCTCGCGGTACTGCGCGAGCTCGAGCTTCAGCGAGCCGGCCACCTGCTTCATGGCCTTGATCTGCGCCGCGGAGCCCACGCGGGACACGGACAGGCCCACGTTGATGGCCGGACGCACGCCCGCGTAGAAGAGGTCCGTCTCGAGGAAGATCTGCCCGTCGGTGATGGAGATGACGTTCGTCGGGATGTAGGCCGACACGTCACCCGCCTGCGTCTCGATGATGGGAAGCGCGGTCAGCGAGCCGGCGCCCTCCTCGTCGGACAGCTTGGCGGCGCGCTCGAGCAGGCGGCTGTGGATGTAGAAAACGTCGCCGGGGTACGCCTCGCGCCCGGGCGGGCGGCGCAGCAGCAGCGACAGCTGGCGGTACGCCACGGCCTGCTTGGACAGGTCGTCGTACACGATGAGCCCGTGCATCTTGTTGTCGCGGAAGTACTCGCCCATCGTCACACCGGTGTACGGGGCGAAGAACTGCATGGGCGCCGGGTCCGAGGCGTTGGCCGTGACGACGATGGTGTACTCCATCGCGCCGTGCTTGGTGAGCTTGTCCACCACCTGCGCCACCGTGGACTGCTTCTGCCCGATGGCCACGTAGATGCAGTAAACGCCCTGGCCCTTCTGGTTGATGATGGCGTCGAGCGCCACCGCCGTCTTGCCCGTCTGGCGGTCGCCGATGATGAGCTCGCGCTGGCCGCGGCCGATCGGCACCAGGGCGTCCAGCGCCTTGAGGCCCGTCTGCATCGGCTCGTGCACGCTCTTGCGCTTCACGATGCCGGGCGCCTTCACCTCCAGGCGGCGCATCTCGGCGGCCTGGATGGGGCCCTTACCGTCCACCGGCTCGCCGAGCGCGTTCACCACGCGGCCCAGCAGGCCCTTGCCCACGGGCACGCTGGCGATCTGCTGGGTGCGCTTCACCACGTCACCCTCGCGGATGTCGCTGAACTCACCCATGATGGCGACGCCGACGTTGTCCTCCTCGAGGTTGAGCACCAGGCCCCTCACCCCGCTGGGGAACTCCACGAGCTCGCCGGCCTGCACGCCCTCCAGGCCGTAGACGCGCGCGATTCCGTCACCGATGGACAGCACGGAGCCCGTCTCGGCGACGGTGACCTTCTTGCCGTAGTCCTTGATCTGCTCGCGGATGATTCTGCTGATTTCGTCGGCGCGGATTTCCATGGGCTCTG
>JAKEEX010000493.1 GCA_022616315.1 Myxococcaceae bacterium | reverse complement strand
AGGGGACATCTCCGTGCGCTCCAGCGCGGAGCAGGGCACGACCTTCACGGTGCGGCTGCCGCGGCGGCGGCCTTCGCCCGGGGCGTGAGCGCATGATGCCCCCGAAGTCGTCGGCACCCGACCTCGTACGGTCCTCGTGCGGGTGCTTCAGGGCCAGAGCAGCTCGCGCTCCCAGAGGCCATCCGCGCGGCGTCGATATCGCAGGCGCGTGTGCATCCGGTGAGGGTGGCCCTGCCAGAACTCCACCTGGTCCGCTTGCACGGTGTACACGGTCCACTCGGGTGCGACGAGGTCGGGCTCCTCGGCGACGCGTCGCTGCGCCTCGATGAGCGCGCGCTCGAACGTCTCGCGCGAGGGGAGCGGCTGGCTCTGCGGGCCACTGAAGACGACCGCGCGCGAGTGAGGATGGCGGGCGAGGAAGTCGGCCGCGCTCTGCTCCGCCGTTCCCGTGATGACGGGCCCTCGCACTCGCACCTGCCGACCCTGCAGGGGCCAGTAGAACGTGAGTGCGGCCCAGGGCCTGTGCGCGAGCTCCGCGCCCTTGGCCGAGCTCCTCGAGGACGCGAAGGCCCAGCCCGATGCGTCCACGTCCTTGAGGATGACGACGCGCGCGTCGGGGTAGCCCCCCGCGTCCACCGTGGACACCGTCATCGCGTGGGGCTCGGGCACACCGGCCGCGATGGCCTCGTCGAGCCATCGCTCGAAGAGCGCCACCGGCTCTGCAGGGACCGCGTCCGTGTCGAAGCGAGGCAGGGGTCCCTGGAGCGCTGGCAGCTCCCGCAGCTTCTTCCGCTGGCTCATTCAACCTCCCGCAGCCGCGCGGCGTGCATCGGTGGTCATCCGGCAGTCGGCCCCGGCGCCTCGAGCTCCCGCGCCCCCGAGGTGCGCCTCCGCCAGTACAGGAACACCGGCACTCCTGCGGCCAGGAGCAGGGTGCCCTTGAGCGCGTTGGCGGGGTTCGAGACCACCGAGCCGACGACCACGTACACAGCAGCCGCGATGAAGAGGAGCGGGGT
>JAKEEX010000003.1 GCA_022616315.1 Myxococcaceae bacterium | reverse complement strand
GCACCCTGCGTGCGCGCCGTCACCGTGGAGGGGAATCATGCGCGTCGCGTGGGTGTGTGTCGCCGGGGTGCTGTGCTTCGCGGGGTGCGGGGGGACCAGACTGGAGGACTGTGCCGCGAACTTCGCAGGGTGTCAGTCGTTCATGGACGCCACCGCGGACAATGCTTCGCGCGCGATTGCGTTCGGGGGGGCCCTGGGGAATGAGTACGCGCCCAAGTGCCTCCAGGTGCGGCGCGGGCAAAGCGTGTCGTTCGGGGGGAGTTTCCAGGTGCACCCGCTCCAGCAGGCTTGTGGCGTTGGGAGCTCTCTCGAGGGCACTGTGTCCGAAGGAATGTCGAAGGAAGTGACGCTCAACGAGGTGGGGGACTTCGGGTACTACTGCACGCTGCACGGGACTGCGGCGGGTACTGGGATGGCGGGGTTGATCCGGGTCGTGGAGTAGGGGGACTCGGTGTCGGTCGAACCCCCTCACCCTGTCCCTCTCCCAGGGGGAGAGGGGAGATTGGGGGGAGTGGGGAGTGTCAGTCCGAGAGGGCGCTCAGCGTGTCTTCGTGGGCGTAGAGGATGTCTCCGGCGACCACTGTGAGGAGGACTTTGGCTTCGAGGAGCTCCCGGGGCGGGGCTTCCACCGGGTCCTTGCTGAGTGCCACGAAGTCCGCGTCCATTCCGGGTTTGAGCATGCCTCTGCGATCCTCTGAGTGGCTTGCGTAGGCGGCTCCCGTCGTGAAGCCTGAGAGCGCCTCTTCTCCGGTGAGACGCTCCTCCGGGTACCAGCCTCCCTCCGGCCTACCCTTCGCGTCCTGCCGCGTCCTCGCCGCGTAGAGGCCCGGCAGCACCTCGGGACGCTCGATGGGAAAGTCGCTTCCGAGCGCCACGACCGCGCCCGCCTTGCGCACGCTCTGCCATGCGTAGGCGCCCTTCAGGCGCTCCTTGCCGAGCCGCTCCTCCGCCCAGGGCATGTCGCTCGTCGCGTGCGTCGGCTGGAAGCTCGCCACCAGGCCCGCCTCCGCGAGCTTCGCGATGTCCTCGCTCCGCAGAATCTGGGCGTGCTCCACGCGGTGGCGGAGGTGCTTCGTCTGCGTGGCCTCCTGCGTGCGGGCGAGCGTGTCGATGACGAGCGTGTTCGCCCTGTCGCCAATCGCGTGGACCGAGACCTGGAAGCCCGCCTCCATGAACACCCGCGCGCGCTGCTCGAGCTCCTCGGGCGAGAGGAGGAGGAGTCCCGTCTCTCCCGGCGCGTCCGAGTAGGGCTCGTGCAGCGCCGCCCCGCGGCTCCCGAGCGCGCCGTCCATGAAGAGCTTCACCGCGCGCATCGTCAGGCGCCGCCCCTGGGTGGTGCCGAGCTCGAGGTACCGCTCCGCATCCGGTCCCGTTCCCGTCGCCATCGCGTACACGCGCAGCGGGAGACGTCCGAGCATGTCCCACCCCTGCAGCATTCGGAACGTGCGCAGGTCCATCCCCGCGTCGTGCACCACCGTGAGGCCCGCAGCCGCGCAGCGCGTGAAGGCGGCCTGGAGGCGCGTGGCGAGCTGCTCGTCCGTCAGCGGCGGCAGCGCGGCCTGGACGAGGGCCATCGCGTTGTCCACCAGGACTCCCGTGGGGTTGCCCTTCGCGTCCCGGAGGATGCGGCCGCCCGGCGGGTCCTGCGTCTTCGCGGTGATGTGGGCGCGCTCGAGCGCCGCCGTGTTCACCCAGACCGCGTGGTGGTCGATGCGCGTGAGGACCACCGGCGTCGAGGGGAAGGCCTCGTCGAGGAGGCGCGCCGTGGGGAACGCCTTGCCGGGCCAGTCGTTCTGGTCCCAGCCGCGCCCAGTGAGCCAGTCACCTTGAGAGCTGGTTGCGGGGACTTGCTTCAGGCGTGCGACTGCGTCGGATTCGGAGGTCGCTTCCGACAGGTCCACCGTGACGAGGCTTCCTCCGAGCCCCGCGAGGTGCCCGTGCGCATCCTGGAGGCCGGGGACCAGCGTGGCCCCGGGGAGCTCGATGCGCTTCGCGTTGTGTCCCGCGGCGGAGAGGACCTCGTGCCGGGTGCCGACTGCGAGGAGCTTGCCGTTGCGGACCGCGAGTGCCTCGGCGAGCGGATGCTCGGGGTCCAGCGTGCGGATGCGCTCGGGGAGGTAGACCGTCGTGTCTGCGGACATGTCCTCTCCCGCATGAAAGAGGCGCATGCAGCCTGATGCCAGGAGCGCGAGGAGCGCGAGGAGCGCCAGCAGTGCGTGCTTCAGACGCATGTCACTCGTGGTGTAGCAGGGGTTCTCGGGCACGTGTTGGGGGGCTCGGTGGAGAGTCCACGTTTCTCGGCCCCCTCACCCCGCCCCTCTCCCAGGGGGAGAGGGAAAGGTATGTGGAGCGCTCGCCCCCGCACACTCACGGCGCATCGGGCGAGCGGTCGCTCAGCCCTTCTCGAAGGATGCTCCCCTCGTGCGAGGCGAGCGCTCCACGGTGAACAAGGTGGCGATGGCGTCACCGCGCGGAAGGGTTGCTCAGGCGGAGCGCTTGCGCTCGCCCGGCTGCGGCGGCCCGGACACGCGGTGGGGCAGGCTGTCCACCTTGGGCCTCCAGCGGTCGATGTCCTTGTAGAGGAACATCGCCGTGGCCGTCAGCACGCCCAGGTCGTCCAGCCAGCCGACGACCGGAAGCAGGTCCGGCACGAAGTCCACCGGGGAGAACAGGTAGACGAGCGCCAGCAGGCCCCCCAGCTTCTTCCACCGCGGTACCCGCATATCGCGGAAGTACCCGAGGGCCTTCCTCGCAAACCCCCGCTGCTTGCCGGTCTGGTCCATACCCGCAATTACGACGCCAGGGCCTCCCACATTTCAAGGGGACACAGGAATGGAGCCCGCCTGCCCGCTCAGGGCGCGACTGACGCAAGCGTGTAGGTGATGCGGCAGCCGTAGAACCGCACCTCGCCGGTGGCGTTGGTGCCGGACAGGACGACGCGCAGGTTGTAGCTGTAGGTGCCGTTCCGGATGGCGGCGTCCGAGACGAAGGAGGCCGAGACCGTCTGCATCTCCGTAGACGCCCCGCTCGTCGCGAGGTTGAGCGAGCCGATCATCGGGATCGCGAACTGCGTGGTGCCAGGCAGCTCCTTCGCCTCGAGCTCGACGAACGAGCCGGCGGTCCAGTTGTTCGCGGCGTCGTTATCGGACACGAAGCATTCGAACGCACTCATCCTCGCGCCCTCAGGCAGGGTCACCTGGGCCCCCAGAACGGCCGAGCTGGGGCCCGCGACGCCACCCAGCCACACGTACCCACTCTGGTGGAACGGGATAGGCCCACCGACGAGTGGATCGATCTGATGCATGCCGTACGGTGAGAGCGTCAGGTGGTGCGTCCGCGGGGCCGTGTAAAGGAAGGCGCCAGAGATGGAGAGGCTCCCGCTCGCATCCGTCCGCGCCACGGTGCCGTCCACTGCGAGCTCGGCACCGGTCAGTGTGAGCCCGGCGCCCGCCGTGTACGTGGGGGCCGGCGTGCCGGGGGGACCTTGCAGTCCCTGAGGCCCCTGGAGGCCTTGTGCACCCTGCGGTCCATCCTGCCCTGTGGGCCCCTCCGGACCCCCTGGCCCCGCGGGTCCCACCACACCTTGCGCGCCCTGCGGCCCAACGGGTCCCTGAGGACCAGGCTCTCCCTTCGGACCGACCGAGCCGTCGCGGGTGCAGCCAACGACGAGGAGCGTCAGGACGACGGGTAGGAGTCTCATCCCTCCGACCTTAGGAGACGCATTTCTGACGCGTCAAACCGGGTGCGCGGTCGAGGACGCCGCCAGGTTGCCTCGCGCCCAGCGGCGCGGAATCGGTGCGAGTCAGGTGTCCACAACCCCCTCACCCTGTCCCTCTCCCAGAGGGAGAGGGGAGCTCGTGGGCGAGAGGGTCGGCAGAGTGGACGGTCACTCTTCGGCGGTGGGCTCTTCGGCTTCGCCCTCGGTGGCTTCGGCCTCCTCGCCCTCGGCCCCGGGCTCCTCCTCCGGGAGCCTCGAGAGGCCGGCGACCTTCTCGCTCTCGCTCTCCAGGCTGATGACGCGCACGCCCTGCGTGTTGCGGCCGATGACGGAGATCTCCTTCGCCTTCATGCGGATGAGCATCCCGCCGTTGGTGACGACCATCACCTCGTCCTCGTCCTTCACCTGCGCCACCGCCGCCACCTTGCCGTTCCGCTCGGTGGTCTTGATGTCGATGATGCCCTTGCCGCCGCGGCCCTGGGCCCGGTACTCGGGCTCCTCCGTGCGCTTGCCGTAGCCGTTCTCCGTGACGGTGAGGATGGTCGTCCCCGGCTCGACGATCTCCAGCCCCACCACCTCGTCCCCCTCCTCCAGCGTGATGCCCTTCACGCCGAAGGCGTTGCGGCCCATGCTGCGCACCTCGCTCTCCGGGAAGCGGATGGACATGCCGCTGGCCGTGGATAGGAGGACGTCCTTGCTGCCGTCGGTGATCTTCACCCCGACGAGCGCGTCCCCCTCCTCGATGCCCAGCGCGATGATGCCGTTCGTGCGCACGTTGCTGAAGGCGGACAGGTCCGTCTTCTTCACCACGCCCTTGCGCGTCGCGAAGAAGACGAACTCGTTCTCGCTGAACTCCTTCGTCGTCAGCACCGCCGCGAGCTTCTCGTCCTCCTGGAACTGCACCAGGTTGACGATCGCCTTGCCCCGCGCCGTGCGGCCCGCCTGCGGAATCTGGTGCACCTTCAGCCAGTACAGCTTGCCCTTCGTCGTGATGGGCATCAGGTAGGCGTGGGTGCTCGCCACGAAGATGTCCGTGACGACGTCGTCCTCCTTCATCGTGGCGCCCGTCTTGCCCCTCCCGCCCCGGCGCTGCGCCCGGTACTCGCTCGCCGGGCTGCGCTTCACGTAGCCCGTGTGGCTGAGCGTCACCACCATCGTCTCCTCGGCGATGAGGTCCTCGCTGGTGATGTCCTCCGCCGCGCCGGTGAGCTCCGTGACGCGCTTGTCCGCGTACCGCTCGCGGATCTCCTTCAGCTCCGCCTTGATGACGTCCAGCAGGCTCGACTCGTTGCCCAGGATGTCCCGCAGCCGCGCGATGTCCTTGAGCAGCTGCACCAGTTCCTGGAACAGCTCCTCGCGCTCCATGCCCGTCAGGCGCTGGAGCCGCATGGCCAGAATCTCCTTCGCCTGCGCCTCCGAGAAGCCGCCCCCGGCGTAGTCGTGCGAGAGGCCCTGGTACGTGGGCACCTCGCTCCGCGCGCGCGCCACCAGCGCGTCCATCTGCGCGCGGGCCTTCGCCAGGTCAATCCGCGGCAGCTCCGTGAAGCGCTCGTGCTCGTAGAGCGCCGGCGAGAGGATGTTCTTGAGGCCCCACCGCGCCTCCTCCACGTCCCGGCTGCGGCGGATGATGGTGATGACGTGGTCGATGAGGTCCTGCGCCACCAGCAGGCCCTCGACGATGTGCAGGCGCTCCTCCGCCTTGCGCAGCTCGTAGCGGCTGCGGCGCGTCACCACGTCGCGGCGGTGGGCCACGAAGCGCTCGAGCACCTCCTTGAGCGACAGCGTCCGCGGAGTCCCCCCGTCGATGGCCAGCATCACGATGCCGAACGTCGTCTGCATCGGCGTGAGGGAGAAGAGGTTGTTGAGCACCACCGCGCTGTTCGCGTCGCGCTTGAGCTCCACCACGATCCGCATGCCCTGGCGGTCGGACTCGTCGCGGATGTCGGAGACGCCCTCCAGGCGCTTCTCGCGCACCAGGTCCGCGATCTTCTCGATGAGCCGCGCCTTGTTGACCTGGTAGGGAATCTCCGTGACGACGATGCTCTCGCGCTCGGTCTTCTTGGCCACCTCCACGTCCGCGCGGGCGCGCAGGGTGATCTGCCCCCTGCCCGTCTCGTAGGCGCGGCGGATGCCCTCGCGGCCCAGGATGAGCCCCTGCGTGGGGAAGTCCGGGCCGGGGATGAACTGCATCAGCTCCGGCACGGTGACCTTCGGGTGGTCGATGAGGTGGATGGTCGCGTCCACCACCTCGCCCATGTTGTGGGGCGGGATGTTGGTCGTCATTCCCACCGCGATGCCCGAGCTGCCGTTGACGAGCAGGTTGGGGAACCTGCAGGGGAGGACGCGGGGCTCGACGGTGGAGTCGTCGTAGTTGGGACCGAAGTCGACGGTCTCCTTGTCGATGTCCGCCAGCATCTCCTCCGCCAGCCGGTCCATGCGCACCTCGGTGTAGCGCATGGCCGCGGGCGAGTCGCCGTCCACGGAGCCGAAGTTGCCCTGCCCGTCCACGAGCATGTAGCGCATGGACCAGGGCTGGGCCAGGCGCACCATGGCGTCGTAGACGGCGGTGTCCCCGTGCGGGTGGTACTTGCCGATGACGTCCCCCACCACGCGCGCGGACTTCTTGTACGCGCGGTTGTGGTAGTTCCCGAGGTCGTTCATCGCGTAGAGGATGCGCCGGTGCACGGGCTTGAGGCCGTCGCGCACGTCGGGCAGCGCGCGCCCCACGATGACGCTCATCGAGTAGTCGAGATACGACTGGCGCATCTCGTCTTCGATGTTGACCGGGATGAGCGTGCCGGCGCCGCGGTCGTCCGGAGGCGCGGCAGGTGTGTCGATGGTGTCGTCAGCCATGCGGATGCAGGCCCTCGTCAGCGCGCCCGCTCGCGACCCGGTCGAGGGGCCTCTCCGAGCGGGGGAAGGAACATACGTAGGTAACCGGCTGCACCCCCCGGGTCAATGCGCGAGAGGTGCCTTTTGACTGCGCAGAATCAGGGGAAAGTCACGGCCGCGGCGAACGTCGTCTGGACCGCAGGGAGGCGCTCCTGCGCGCGCTCCAGCGCACCGGGCTGGAGCTCCGTGACGAGGGCATTTCGGCGCGCGTCCTCCTGGGCCTGGTGCCTCCCCGCCTCGAGGATGTACCAGCCCCCCACCCCCAGGCCCACGCTCAGGCCCGTGAGGAGCAGGCCCCCCGCCACCCGTCCCTCGCCACTGGCCACGAGCCCCAGGCCACTGAGCGCCCCGAGGCCCCCGAGCACCATGGCGCCGACGCCGGCGATGAAGTGGCCCGTCGGGATGTTGGTGGCGCTCACGGCCTTGCCCGGCGGTCTGCGGGTGCCGGCCGTGGAGGACACGGCGAGGGGCGCGTCCTGGCTCCCGCCGGTGCGGCCCAGGCGGGACTTCAGCTCGGAGGAGGCGGCGCGTGCCACGCGCGTGAGCTCGTCCAGGACGGCCGTGTCCCCCGTCACCCGCGAGGCGGAGACGGTGAGCGGCTTGCCGTCCGCGCCAATAATCTTCGTGTTCACCTGGTAGCTGTCACCGAACTTGCCCACGCTCGCGGTGACGAGGCCGTCCGCGCCGAG
>JAKEEX010000492.1 GCA_022616315.1 Myxococcaceae bacterium | reverse complement strand
CCTCGGAGATCTCACCTATGACGGATTCGCCCTGAAGTGCCCGGGGCGAGCGACGGAAGGGTCGTGCGTTCAATGGTCTGCCCGTGCGGTCGTCTTCGGACCTGACGGTGCGCTCTATGTGTCGGTCATGAAGTTCGTGGATGACACCAATCCGAACACTCTCCCTGGTCGCGTCCTTCGATTTCCCAACTCTGGGCACGGAACGGGGGAAGTGTTCATCGACGGCGAAACGTGCAACTGCGGCCTCGCTCGACCGGAGGGCCTGGTCTTCGGCCCGGATGGGAAGCTCTATGTCACGAGCTTCCGTACGAGCGCGGACGACAACGACAAGATCCTGATCTTCAATGGCACGACCGGCGCCTACGAAGACAAGATCGATCTCGATGTGGTCGGGCAGCCCCGCGCCTTCGCCCAGGCGCTCCTGTTCGGACCTGGAGGGAAGCTCTACGTTCCCATCTCGGGCAACGGCCCGGATACGGGGTCCGTGCGTCGCTACGACGTGGGCACGAAGACGTTCGAAGTCTTCGTGCAGGCAGGGGGCGATCTGATCGCGCCGTTCTACCTCACCTTTGGCAAGACCCACCCGGCGACGCTCGAGTATCGCGAGTAAAGGGGGCTGGACGTCGTCGAATGCATCAGGTGCAGAGGGCCGGGAGGGGAGCGTGCGTCCCCCTCACCGGCCCTTCCGCCGTTCGCCGGCTCCGGCGGCACCTCGCATCAGTGCCCCCGCTCCTCCTCCACTCAGCAGGGTCCCATCCACAGCTGGAGCGGGTGGTCTGCCGATACGCCGGTCTGGCCATCGTCGGTCGTGGCGTAAAAGCGCAGCGCCGCGTTCTTGGTCCCGCACACGGCGCCAGTGAACTGGTCCACGGGGTACCACTGGCAGATGACGAAGGGAGGGCTCCCCGAGCAGCGATACGGCGCCATCGGGTGCTCCTCCCCATTCCACACGAAGGCCCACCGGTCGGAGACGATGGTCTTCCCCAGCGCTTCGACGTTTGCGCGCGGGATGTACCCCTTTCGCCCGTCCAGCTCGCCCGCCGGAGGGTCGTAGATGCTCACGCAAGGCGCGGGCCCGGGACAGGTGCCGACGTCCACCACGATGGAGACCGGGGTGCTGGCCCCCAGGCTGTCGGTCACCGTGGCGGTCACCGTGCGCTGGCCGACCTCGGGGAACACCAGCGTCGCCGTGCAGCCGGTGTCCGTGGGGTCTCCCGCTACGTTGCTCGACCAGCTCACGTTCGGGCACAGGTTGACCCCGATCTCGTTGACGTCCGAGACGTCCACCACCAGCTGGAACGGGAGCCCCTTGACCGCAGGGCTTCCCCCCGGGGGCCGCAGCACAATCTGCGGCTGGGTGTTGGTGGCCACGATGTCGGCGCTCGCGGGGGTGCTGAGCCCATTCGTGTCGGTGGCGGTGACGGTGAGTCGCCGCGCGCCCGGGGTGGCGAAGACGTAGGTGAGCTCGCGCCCGGTCCCGAGGACACCGTCCCGGTCGCTGCTCCACGTGATGGTGCAGCAGGTGTCGCCCTCCTCGGGGTCCACCACCGAAGCCCGCAGGCCCATGCCGAAGCCACCGTAGTTGACGGTGCCGCCAGGGGCTGGCGAGAGGATGGACACACGCGGCGGCTGGTTGGGCGCGTCGGCCACGGACCAGCGCTCGCTCAAGAGCGTGGCGTCATAGTGCAGGTCCAGCACCGGCATGTGCAGGCCCACGTCTCCCTGCAGGCCGGCATGCAGCGACCAGAGCGGGCGCCGCGGCACCTGTCCCTCGAGGTCCAGGAAGGCGCGCAGCGACACGGCCGGGCCCACCAGGTCGTACAGGTAGAACTGGAAGCGGCCGGACGCGTAGGCCTGAAGCTTGGCCGAGGCGCCCAGCTGGAGGGGCAGCACGTCCACCGAGGGCCGGTTGAAGCGGTTGAGGTTGTGGAACTTGCCGTCGTAGCTCGCGCCGGCGCCCATGTCGAACGCCTGCACGAAGCCCCACGACACCTCTCCCCGCAGCTCTCCCTTCCCTCCAAGGAGGAGCGTGAGCCTGGGCACGAACACCAGCGGGACGGGACCCGCCATGACGACGATGGGCGAGAAGGCGTAGCTGGCAAGCCCCACCTCCTTCTCCAGGGAGAGGACGCCATTGCCCACCACCTGCAGCTCCACCCGCTCGTCCAGGGACGCTTCCGCCTTCGCGTGGATGCGCCAGGGCGGGAGGCCCCAGCGGGGACGGACGCTCGCGCCCAGGTCGAGGTTGACGTTGAAGCGCACCATGCCCGTGGCGCGCAGCTGGTCGTCCGTGGTGGCCTCTTTGCCGTCCACGTCGACGAGGATGACGTTCACCGACACCTCGAACTTCGAGGCGCCGGCCATGGCGCGGGAGGCCGCCCGCACCCCGGGGCGGAACTCCGCCTGGGTGACGTCGTCCGGGGTCAGCTCGCGCTGCACGTGCCAGCTGGCCTGCACCACGGCGTCGGTCAGCATCGCCTGCTCACTGGAGACCTTCCACGTGCCGTCCGCGAGGCGCTCCACCGCCGTCACCTTGCGCAGGAAGCCGGAGGGCGCCGCCGGAGCGGGTGCGCTGACGAGCACGTGCCCGGGCGCGAGCGCCGCGGCGAAGGCGCTGTCGGAGGCGAACAGCAGCACGCCGTCCGGCGTGTAGGACGTGAGCGCGCTCCTGGCCTCCTCGGGGAGGATGCGGGTGTTGGCCGCCACGACGGGCTCCAGCGCCTTCACCTCCAGGGTGACGTCGGCGAGCACGCTCTTCCCGGCGGCGGTGCCCTCGAGGGTGAGGGTGTACGTGCCTGCCGCGAGGGTGAAGTCCACGTCCACCGGCATCTGCAGGGAGTCCGTCCCCGGCTCGAGCACCACGGGCTCGGCGACGATGCCCGCGGGCGCGTCCTTCAGCTGCACGGTGATGGGCTCGCGGAAGAAGGGGCCGCGGCTCACGTGCAGCTCGAGCTCGAGCGGGTCCCCCGCCGTCACGGTGACGTTCTTCGACGCCGTCCACACGCTGAAGTCGCCCCCGCCACAGCCCAGCGTGAACAGGACCGCCAGCACGACTGCCGGCAGACTCCGTCGCATCCGCATCATGGTGCCCCCCCTCTCTGGAGTGGCGCCGAGCCTCTTCCCCACCGCTCGCGTGCGTCAACCGGGTCAGGGGCGCACCGTCACGTCCTCGCCGTCTGCGTCCCCCTGCTCAGGGGCGCTCCGTCATGTCCTCGCTGCCCGAGTCCCCCTGCTCAGGGGAGGCCTCCCTCCGTCAGGAGCGCGAAGAGGCGCTGGCCCGCACGTCCCAGCGGCCGGTCCGCCGGGTGCACGAGGGAGGGCGCGAAGCGGAAGCGCGAGCCGCTCTGGTACCGCACCTCGCGCAGCTCGCCCGTGGCCAGCTCCTCCTGCACCAGGTAGAGCGGCATCCACCCGAAGCCGAGCCCCATCCGCACCGCCGCCCTCTTGGTGAGGAAGTCGCTGAGGAAGAAGACGCGGTCCCCGCCGAAGCGGTGCGTTCGGGTGGCGCGGAGGCTCTCGCTCGAGTCGTGCACGGTGAGCTCCACGTGCCGCTGCAGCGCCTCGAGCGTCACCGGCCCCTCCTCCTGCGCCAGCGGGTGGCTCGCGCTCGCCACCAGGACCGCCTCCACCTCCGGCAGCGGGTGCGCGGTGAGCGAGGGGCCCGGCGTGAAGTCCTTCACCAGCATCAGGTCCGCCCGGTCCTTCTCGAAGCGGTCCTGTGCATAGGCGAGATTGGGGCCCTGTTGCGAGCGGTGCGCGGGTGAAGCGTGTGTCCGCCGCGGAGGCGGAGGCCGTCAGCAGGGAGGGCTGTGCCTCAT
>JAKEEX010000491.1 GCA_022616315.1 Myxococcaceae bacterium | reverse complement strand
GCATCGCCGGCGGCATCGGCTCGCCGAGAATCGCGTAGGTGCCGACGTAGTAGGGAATGAGGAAGAGCGTGCCGGCGTACTCGGCGCGAAACGAACCCTTCCCGGTTCGCAGGCGCATGAGGTTCTCGAGACCGAGCGCCATCACGTCATCGGGCACTCGCGTTTTCGTCAGGGCGTTCACGAAGGCATCCGGGTCTGGCTCGAGCGTGTCGCGAGCGAGTCATCCAAGCTCCGGTGAACCGGGGCGGGCTGTCCAGCAGCTTCATGTGCTTCAGGATGCGGCGCACTACTGGGCCGTGTGAGCGGGCCGCCGTCCTGGCCGAGCTGGCCATTGGCAGCGAGGCCCGTGGAGCGCTGACCAGACGGGCTCCGAGCGTCTCGCTGCGATGCGCCACCGGGACAAGGCACTGCGACGCTCCTGGTGAGAAATCGCCCCGAAGACGCCACTCCCTCGTGACGCCACTCGCGGGTGCGGGCGAATAGGGTGCGCGCGTTTCGAGCAAAAAGTGAGGGAGTGAACGTGCGCAGCCTTCGACGGTTGGGGAGTGCCTGGCTCTGGGTGTGTCTGCTCGCCGTGGCGGGAGTTGGCTGTGAGGCGCCTTCCACGAACGGCCCCGGGGACGATGCCGGAGTCGAGGAGCAGGACGGTGGGACGCAGGACGATGGGGGCGTGACGCTCGACGAGGCCGCGCCCATCACGGCGGCGACCCCTGCCGGTGGCACCTTCCGCGAGCCCCAGTCGGTGACGCTCACCTGCACCGATGGGAGCGGGACGGGCTGCGCGGCCACCTACTACACGCTGGACGGCACCACCCCGACCGCTGCCTCGGCGCGGTACACCGCTCCCCTCACGGTGGCCACCAGCGCCACCCTGAAGTTCTTCTCGGTCGACCTCGCCGACAATGCCGAGGCGGTCCACACCGAGAGCTACGTCATCGAAGCGTGCCCCCCTGCCGGCGGGGGCATGACGCTCGTCTCCATCCCGGAGGTCCAGGGTGCTGGCGAGACGAGCCCGCGAGTCGGGCAGACGGTCTCGGTGGATGGCGTCGTGGTGGCGGACTTCCGCCAGAGCGGTGGCCTCTCGGGCTTCTTCCTGCAGGCACGCACGGGGGATGGCGACCCTGCGACGTCCGACGGCGTCTTCGTCTACGTGCCAGCCGCGAATCCCTTCAGCGGTGCGGCGCTGACTTCTGGAGACCTCATCCGGGTGACGGGCACCGTCAAGGAGTACCGCACCTCGACGAATGACGCGCCACTCACGGAGCTCGACAGCGTCAGCGCGCTCCAGGTCTGTGCCCGGGGCGTGCAGATGTCGCCCACGGTGGTGACGCTGCCGCAGGCGGAGGGAGGGCTGGAGCGGTACGAGGGAATGTGGGTGACCTTCGCCGAGCCCCTCACGGTGAGCGAGACATACAACCTCGGCAGGTACGGCGAGCTGGTGCTCTCCAGTGGCGGGCGGCTCTACACCCCGACCAATGGCCAGGCCGCAGGGACCGCCCCCAACGCCCAGCGCCGGCTGGTGCTGGATGACGGCAAGAGCCCCTCCTCTCCTTCGCCCATTCCCTACCTGAGCTCGAGCGGCAAGAGCGGGACGCGCCGCGTGGGAGACCAGGTGAGCGCCCTCACCGGCGTGCTGAGCTACGGCTTCGGCACCTACCGTGTCCAGCCCACGGTCGTACCGGACTTCGAGGCCACCAACCCCCGCACCACGACGCCGGCTCCGGTTCACGGGGATGCGGACGCCCAGAGCGTCGTGCGCGTGGCCAGCTTCAACGTCCTCAACTACTTCACCACCTTCGGCCAGCGCGGCGCCGACAACCTCCAGGAGTTCGAGCGCCAGCGGGCGAAGATCGTCGCCGCGCTGCGGACGCTGGATGCGGACGTGGTGGGGCTCATCGAGCTGGAGAACAACGCCACCGCGCTCGCGGACCTGGTGGGTCGCCTCAACATGGCCTACGGCGTGGACACCTATGCTGCCGTGGCCGACCCCAGCAACACCGGGACGGACCAGATCAAGGTCGCTTTCATCTACAAGCCCTCGCGAGTCCAGCCGCTCGGTGGCGCGGTGAGCGACGGCGCGGCCGTGCACAACCGTCCGCCCGTGGCGCAGGTGTTCCGCACCCTGGGCTCCGGGGCCGGCACCTTCACCGCGGTGGTCAATCACTTCAAGTCCAAGGGGAGCTGCCCCTCCAGTGGACCGGACGCGGACCAGGGTGACGGCCAGAGCTGCTGGAACACCACGCGCGTGAGCCAGGCGCAGGCACTCCTCACCTTCCTGCAGTCGATGGCCCAGTACGCCAACGATGAGGACATCCTGGTGATGGGCGACCTCAACAGTTACGGAGACGAGGACCCCATCGACACACTCCTGGGCGGAGGCCTGACGAACCTGGCCCTGCAGGTTCCGGAAGCAGAGCGCTACTCCTACGTATTCATGGGCGAGTCGGGCTACCTGGACCACGCGCTGGCCTCGTCGTCGATGGCGGCACAGGTCGAGGGGATGACCTTCTGGCACATCAACGCGGATGAGCCACCCGTCCTCGACTACAACCTCAACAAGGGATACGGCTCGGCGAGCGAGGCGGCGGAGCCCAAGCCGGACGACCGGTACGAGGCCTCTCCCTATCGCTCGAGCGACCATGACCCGGTGCTGCTGGGGATCGCCGTCAGCGCCGACGACCACCTCCCCACCGCGCCCTCCCTCACCCTCACTGGCGCAGAGAGCGTCGCGCTCGGGGCCAGCTTCGGCCTGGGACTGGAGGCCACTCCGGCTGCGGGCTCCACCCTGACGGGCGTGGTGGTGGACTGGGGCGATGGCTCGGCGCCCGAGTCCCTCCCGGTGGACGCCGTCAGCGCCCAGCACGTCTACACGGCCGCGGGCACCTACACCGTCCAGGTGACGGTGACGGCGAGCAACGGCCAGAGCGTGTCGCAGTCCCGGCAGGTGCAGGTGAAGGTGGAGTCCAGCAGCGCCGTGGTCATCAGCCAGGTGTACGGCGGCGGAGGCTCGAGTCAGAGCAGTGCCAGCTACAAGCGCGACTTCGTGGAGCTCTTCAACCGCTCGAGTCAAACCGTGGACATCGGTGGGTGGAGCGTCCAGTACAAGTCCGCCACTGGCACGGGGGCGTATCTGACCGGTGCCATTCCGGCCAGCACGCTGCTGACTCCGGGGCAGTCCTACCTCGTGGCGATTGGCAACGCGGGGACCGGAGGGGCGGACCTCCCCGCGGCCGACCTCTCGCTCTCGTCCTTCAGCTTGGCAGCGGGCGCCGGCCGGCTTGCGTTGGTGCGCGAGGCCGCGGCCATCACCTGCGACAGCGGCTGCAAGCCGGAGACGCTCCCCACGGTCGAGGACGCGGTGAGCTACGGCACCACCAGCAGCTACGAGGGCACCGTTGCAGCCCCGGCGCTCAGCATCTCCACGGCGGCCCTCCGCCTGGGCAATGGATGCCAGGACACCAACGACAACGGCAGCGACTTCCAGACGGGGACGCCGGAGCCCCGTCGGGCCTACAGCGCCTGCCAGTGAGCTGAGGCGCCGGGCAAAGCCTCGGGGGAGGGCCCTCGCGCCCTCCCTCTCAGCGCGCCTCCCAGCGCTCCGGTGCACTGCGGCTCCTTGCGTAGAAGCGCCCCGGGGGGAGCGGGCCGTAGAAGAGGACGTCGAGCGCGCCCACGGCGCTCCTGCCGTCGAACAGGCCCAGCTCCCCCTCCGCTGCGAAGGTGAGCCCGAGCTGCGCGGCGGTGAAGCGCACCGCCTGGCCGGGCCGCAGCACCCGCGCGGGAACGTTGTGCACGCCCGCGCGGCGCAGGTCCGTGGTGAGCACCTTCCCCGTGGTGTCGAGCGGCGCGCTCCCCCGGTTGCGCAGCTCCACCCAGCCCCCCACCGGGTCGAACGCCTCGAGCATCAGCCCGTCGAGCGGAGCGCGCAGACGCACCAGCTCCTGCAGCAGGAAGGCGCGCCGCCGCACCACGTAGTCCTTCAGGTAGCGCCCGGCATCGGCGAACCGCTCCGGGAAGGAGAGCCGCGGGTCGGAGTGGCGCTTCTCGTAACTCGGGACGGCCGACTGCTCGCCGCCCAGGTGCGGCGCGAGCAGCGCCTGCAGGGCGTCGATGCGCGGGACGAGCACCTCCTCGCTGAAGAGCTCTGCCAGCGCCCGCTCCAGCAGCGCCAGCAGGCGGCCCCGCAGCTCTGGGTGGAGGGCCACGCGCGTGGTGAGGTTGGAGAAGATGGGCAGCCAGCCCTCCTCGGGCGAGTCCGCGAGGCGCTCCTTCAGGCGCCTCTCCACCCACGCATCTCCCAGGCTGAAGATGACGAGCGGGTGCTCCACCTCGGCCTGCCCCCCCACCCTCGTCCCAGGCGTGTAGCGGGAGGTGGCGTTGTTCAGGTCCCACGGGACGTAGGACCAGCGGCCCGTCACCCGGTCGTGCACCATGAAGCTCTGCGAGTCCTCGATGACGTAGTTGGAGAGGAGCGCGTCCAGCACCAGGTTGCGCAGGTAGGCCTCCAGCTCCAGCGCCTGCGCGAGCGCCGCGGGCAGCTCCGGCTCGGGGGTGGAGTTGACGAGCCGCTCGAAGGCGCGGATGTCCTCATCCCCGGCCAGCTCGTTCGTCTTCTTCTCCCAGCCGTCCTGGTAGGGAGCGACCCACGTCTTCATCTCGCAGTTCTTCATGCCGCAGCGGTAGATGGTGACGTCGTCGTCCACGAAGCCGTGGGCTGCGGCGAAGCGCTTGTCCACGTTCTCCAGGTCCAGATAGATGCCCTGGTAGCTGCCGTTGATGACGAGCCGCACGTACCTGCCCCGCGGCGCCGGCACCCGCATGGCCTCCAGCAGGTCGTAGTGCATAGGCGAGATTGGGGCCCTGTTGCGAGCGGTGCGCGGGTGAAGCGTGTGTCCGCCGCGGAGGCGGAGGCCGTCAGCAGGGAGGGCTGTGCCTCAT
>JAKEEX010000490.1 GCA_022616315.1 Myxococcaceae bacterium | reverse complement strand
CCCGCTACACCCTGGGCTTCCTGCGCGCGCGGCTCGAGGAGGCGGGCGTGGAGGCGGAGCTGCGCGAGGTGGAGCCGCGCGAGCCCGTGCGGCTGGGCAAGCGCTTCACCGCGGAGGCGGTGCGCGTGACGCACTCGGTGCCGGACGCGGTGGGCTTCGCGGTGGGCACACCCGAGGGGACCGTCGTCCACACCGGTGACTTCAAGCTGGACCCGGACCCCATCGACGCGAAGCACACGGACCTCGAGCGGCTGGGGGAGCTCGGCGAGCAGGGCGTGCTCTGCCTCCTGTCGGACTCCACCAACTCGGAGGTGCCCACCGAGACGCCCTCCGAGCGCGTGGTGGCGGAGACCTTCGCGCGACTCTTCCCGCAGCTCACCGGCCGCATCGTCGTGGCGCTCTTCGCCTCCAACATCAACCGCGTGCACCACCTGCTGGAGCTGGCGGAGCGCCTGGGGCGCAAGGTGGCGCTGCTCGGCCGGAGCATGGTCCGCAACGTGGAGACGGCGCGGGAGCTGGGCGTCCTGAAGGCGCCGCCGGGACTGCTCGTCAGCGTCGAGGCCGCCGGAGCGCTGCCACCTTCGCAGCTCCTGGTCCTCACCACCGGGAGCCAGGCCGAACCCCGCAGCGGGCTGAGCGCGCTGGCCGCCGGGGGCGAGGGCCCCATCCGGCTCCAGCCCGGTGACACGGTGGTGTTCTCGTCGTCTCCCATCCCCGGCAACGAGCGCGCCGTCGGGACCCTCATCGATGACCTGCTGTGGCGTGGTGCGCGCGTGCTCTACAACCGCGTGGAGCCGGGACTCCACGTGTCCGGCCACGCCAGCCAGCCCCAGCAGCGGCGGATGCTGGAGCACGTGAGGCCGCGCCACTTCCTCCCGGTGCACGGTGAGCTGCGCCACCTGACACGGCATCTGGAGCTCGCGCGCGAGACGGGGATGGCACCCGAGCGACTGTTGCTCGCCCGGGATGGGGACGTCGTCGCCTTCCGGGACGGGCGTGGAGGGCTGGAAGGCACCGTGCCCACGGGGCGCATCTACCAGGAGCGCAGCAGCAGCCTGCCGGTGGGCCTGGACGTCATCGGCGAGCGGGTGCGCCTCGCGGAGTCCGGCCTCCTCGTCGCGGTGGTGGTCATCGACCGCTCGAACAACGCGCTCATGACGGGACCGGCCCTCACCGGGCACGGCCTCTCCGCGGAGGAGCTCGCCGCGCTCACGCGTGTGGCGGACGAGGCGCGCACCTCTTTCCTCGCGCTGTCCCCTGCCCTGCGTGGAGACGACGCGCTGGTGAAGGACGAGCTCGCCCGCGCGGTGCGACGCGCGCACAGGCAGCTCACCGGCAAGCGCCCGTGGGTGCTCCCTCTGGTGGTGAAGGTGTGATAGAGAGCGCGCCGCCATGCCCTCCTTCGACGTCGTCTCGAAGCTGAACCTCCAGGAGCTGGACAACGCGGTCCAGCAGACCCGCAAGGAGCTCCTGAACCGCTACGACTTCCAGGGGACGAACACCGAGCTGACCCTCGGTGACGACAAGAAGAGCATCCTCATCCGCACCAGGGACGAGCAGCGCGCGGAGGCCGTGCAGCAGGTGCTGCTCGCCAAGCTCGCCAAGCGCGGCGTGTCGCTGCGGAGCCTGGAGATTGGAAAGCTCGAGCCCACGGGCCTCGGGATGGTGAAGCAGACCCTCTCGCTCCAGCAGGGCATCCCCGTGGAGAAGGCCAAGGAGCTCATCCGCTTCCTCAAGGACTCGAAGCTCAAGGCGCAAGCCTCCATCCAGGGGGAGGAGATGCGCGTCACGGGCAAGAACAGGGACGACCTCCAGGAGGCCATCGCGCTCTTCAAGAGCAAGCAGGACGAGGTGAAGCTGGACCTCCAGTTCACCAACTTCCGCGACTGAGCGAACTCCACTCGGTGACGTCCCCTCACCCTTCCCCTCTCCCCGAGGAGAGGGAATCTCACCTCTCCCCCTGGGAGAGGGACAGGGTGAGGGGGCTGTCCTCCCCTCGCCAGCACCCCAGGCACGCGGCCCCCGGATGACACCGTCCCCCCGCGGCTGTTCGACCCCGGACCCGCCGGCGCTGCCCCCCGAGGGCCCACTCTCCGTCTGGGCACGCCGGCGCCCAGACTCCGTGGTATGGGGCGCCGCCAGGCAGCGCCTCGAGACGCACGGCGCCACACCTCACGGAACGGAACGCGATGAAGTCGCTCTACATGATGACGCTGGGCTGCCCGAAGAACCGGGTGGACTCGGAGGTGATGCTCGGCACGCTGATGCACAAGGGCTACCAGCTCGTGCAGGAGCCCGAGCAGGCCGAGGTCATCGTCGTCAACACGTGCGCCTTCATCGGTCCAGCGAAGCAGGAGTCGGTGGACTCCATCCTGGAGATGGCGGAGCACAAGAAGTCGGGCGCCTGCAAGACGCTCGTCGTGACGGGCTGCCTCTCCCAGCGCTACAGCACCGACCTGGCCAAGGAGATGCCCGAGGTGGACCACTTCCTGGGCACCTCGGCCTACGCGCAGATTGGTGATCTGCTCGCCGCGGAGGCCACGCCGCGCCAGGTCATCCCGGACCCGGACTTCATCCACGACGCGCACACCCCGAAGGTCAACTCGATGCCGGGGTACACGGCATACCTGAAGATCTCGGAGGGCTGCGACAACGCGTGCGCCTTCTGCATCATCCCCACGCTGCGCGGCGGGCAGCGCAGCCGCCCCATCGCGGACATCGTGGCGGAGGCACGTCGGCTCGCGGACGCGGGTGTGCAGGAGCTCAGCCTCGTGGCGCAGGACCTCACCGCGTACGGGCACGACCTCCCGGGCAAGCCGAAGCTGCACGACCTGCTCAAGGAGCTCGTGAAGGTGGACGTGCGGTGGATCCGCCTGCACTACGCCTACCCCCGCGTCTTCCCGGACGAGCTCATCGAGGTGATGGCGAGCGAGCCGAAGATCGCGAAGTACCTCGACATGCCGGTGCAGCACGCGAGCGACAAGCTGCTGACGAGCATGAAGCGTGGCCGCAGCAGCCAGTGGATCGGCGACCTCCTGGCCAAGCTGCGCACGCGCGTCCCCGGCCTGGTGATGCGCACCTCGCTCATCGTGGGCCTCCCCGGGGAGACCGAGGAGGACTTCGAGCTGCTCAAGAAGTTCGTGCAGGAGCAGCGCTTCGAGCGGCTCGGCGTGTTCCAGTACTCCGACGAGGAAGGCACTGCGGCGTACGACTACGACAACAAGGTCCCGAAGCAGGTCATCGAGCGCCGCTGGCGCGAGGTCATGGCCATCCAGAAGCGCATCAACCGCGAGCAGAACCGGAAGCTCGTGGGCAAGCGTCTGACGGTGCTCGTCGAGGGTCCCTCACCGGAGAGTGAGCACCTCCTGGTGGGCCGCCACGAGGGCCAGGCGCCGGAGATCGACGGACAGGTGTACATCAACGACGGCCTGGCGTACCCGGGCGAGTTCGTCACCGTGGAGGTGACGGAGGCGCACGACTACGACCTGGTGGCCCGCGTGGTGGAGCGCCCGAACCCGAAGGAGCGCCCTCACACCCCGCGCGACAGCGTGCCCAACGGGGTGCGCGTCAGCTCGCACTGACACCCGGGCCGCCAAGCAGAGCCCAAAGCTCAACCGACCCCCATCTCCCCTCTCCCCCTGGGAGAGGGACAGGGTGAGGGGGTTGGGTCCCCTGGCATCTCACTGAGATGCCGGAGCCCGAACGTACTCCGCCCCCACCCGCGCTCGGATGCGCGCGAGTCGCTCCAGGTAGAGCGCCTCACGACGCCGCAACGAGCGCCGCTCTCCAGCGTCCACCGTCGAATCCATCGCCTCGCGGACCTCGGTCAGGGCCCGCTCGAGAGCCACGATCCGGATGCGCCGGGCATCCCCGGGCTCCCGCAGGTGCTCCGTCCACAGCGGGAGCACATCCACGCCCGTCAGCACCGCGGGCGCACCTGGGTCGGGGCGCCGTGCGAGCTCCACCCGCAGGAGCATGCCGTCGCGCGCGTCCCCCTCCTCCGCTGGCCGGACCCCGGCGACATAGTGGCGCGCCTGGTTGGAGATGAAGTTCCCCAGTGAGTAGGCGATGAGACACACCGCTCCGTCCTCACCGCGGTGGAACTCGAGCGGCTGCAGGACGTGCGGATGGTGTCCGAGCACGATGCGCGCTCCTGCGTCGCACAGCCGCCGCGCCAGCGTCCGCTCCCCGGGGCCCGGAGCGCTCTCGTACTCGCGTCCCCAGTGCAGCGAGACGACGACCGCATCTGCCTGTGCAGCCGCCTCGCGCACCGCGGCCTCGGCGGGGGCCCACGCGCGCAACACCGCCACCTCGGGACAGTCCGCCTCCGCGCACTCGTTGAAGTCCCGGTTCAGGAGCTGCGTCCACGCGAGGAAGGCCACACGAATGCCGCGTGCTTCGAGGATCCGGGGCCCCGCGGAGCGAGGCGAAGGTGCCGCGCCCACCGGTGCGAGTCCCTGCGCTTCGAGGTGGGCGAGCGTCTCGACCAGCCCGCGCCGTCCCCGGTCGAAGATGTGGTTGTTGGCCACGCTCACCACGTCGAGGCCGACGGCGCGCAGAGCACTCACGGACTCCACGGGGGCGTTGAAGCTGTAGCTTCCCGCGCGGACCTCGCCGTCGCGAGGCGCGATGGGCGTCTCCAGGTTCGCGAAGAGGAGGTCCGGTGCCGAGAGCTCGTCCCCGATGGGTGCGAAGAGGGAGGTGTAGCCCTGCTCGAGGTCCAGGGTTGCATCATCGTCGCATGTGGACTCGACGCTCGACTGGATGGCCCCCTGGAACAGGATGTCTCCCACGGCCGCCAGGGTGAGGCGCTGCGTCGCGTCTGCGGATGAGCTCCCGTCCGGCAGCAGAGTGGAGGGGAGTGGTTTCACCGGGGGTGGGCCGCTGGGTATCTCCCTTCGGGGCTCGGGGATGCGCGGGACGCACGCAGCGCCGAGTGTTGCGAGCAGCAGGATGAGGAGCGGTGCGACCGGCGAGGGTGCGCAGGCGATTCGTGAGCGAAGAAACACGGCCCCCTCACCCTGTCCCTCTCCCAGGGGGAGAGGGGGCCTTGCTCCCTGGGGGCGAGGGGGCGGGGTCCTCGGGTTCGGGCTCGGGCTCGGGCTCGTCGAGGTCCGGGACGTGACCCGGAGCTCCCGGTGCTGCTCCCGGGAAGGCCGGACGACGAAGGACGAGCATCCCGGCCTTCACGTCCAGCGTGGTCCGGAAACGACTCCACACGTCGGCCCCGAGCAGGCCCAGCGCACCGGGATTGGACCACTCGGCATCCACGCGCGGTTGCACCCGCTCGAGCGCGAAGTCGGGGGCGAGCTCCAGTGTGTCCAGGGCGATGCGCTGCGAGGCTCCATCCGCTTCGAAGCCCTCGGTTGCAGCGGCGTCGGAGGCCAGCGAGGAGTCCTCCTGCCCCGTCGAGAGGATGAATGGGCCGGTGAGCCGCGAGTCACCCTGCGTGAGCCGCGCCGTGAGGAGCAACAGGTCCGTCGTGGGCTCACGGGTGAGCGGAATCACGTGCAGCTCCTCACCCGGAGCCGCGGGGGACTCCAGGAGTGCGTCGGCAGGCCGTGAGCGTGCGAGGAGCACGGTGCGCTCCGCCGGGTCCACCTCGAGCGCGTAGGGGAGGAGCACGTCGCTCCCGAGCACCACCTCGCATCCCGAAGCGCCTTCGCGGACTCCCGCCTTGAAGGGCGGCACGCGACGCTCACCGAGCCTCACACCCTCCACCACCACCTCGCGCGCGGTGAGCAGACCTCCACGCGGTTGCGGAATGCGCACCGAGGCACCGGTCCCCCGCGGGGGCTTGAGGAAGCAGCCGTGCGACACGAGCGACATCGGTGCGGCAACCTCGAGCACCACGCGGGCGGGAACATCGCCCACCTGGCCGTTCACGACGAGCGCATGAGAGCCCGGGATGATCGGCAGTCGAAGGCCGGCAAGTGCGGAGCCGTCGTCCCTCTCGGGGCCCACGTTTCGCGCGCATGCCGCGAGCAGGGCGAGCCCGAGAAGGACGAGGAGGTTTGTCTGGCGCATCGGAGCGGAGTTCATTCCCCTCTCCCAGGGGGAGAGGGGATTCTGATTCACGGCGAACGAGCTACTTCGCCTGCTGCGTGAGGTCGATGACCTGCGTGCCCGCGGGCGGCGACAGCTTGAAGTCCGCCTTGTCCACCCCGACGTTCGTCTTCAGCCCGAGGAAGCTGATGGCGTTCTCGCTGCCATCGGGGTCGATGACGGTGCTCTTCAGCACCTGGGCCGACTTCGGGTCCACCTCCAGGCGCACCTGGCGGAAGCGCGGATCCGGCTTCAGCGGGTCCATCACGAGCAGCACACCCTTGCATGCCTTGCACGCCTCCTTGCGGATGGCGAACTCGTCCTGCAGGCGCCCCTGCCCGAGCAGGAACGTCACGGACGCGGACAGTTGTGAGGTGTCCAGGCCTCCCACGGTGAGCGTGCGCGCCTCCGGGTCGTAGGCGTACACCTTGTTGGCCGCGAGCACGAAGGTGCGCGGCGAGGGCTCTGTGTACTCCCAGCGCATCATCCCCGGCTTCTTGAACGTCACCTTGCCGCGAGAGCTCTGCTTCCGCCGGAACGCCTTGTACGTGTACTCCTGTTGGAAGTCGGCGGTGAAGTCCGCGGTGGACTCGTAGAACCGCTGCATCCGGTCCACCAGCGCCTGGACATCCGGCGCGAGAGGCCGCGCACCCGTCTTCTCCCCCTGGGAGAGGGACGGGGTGACGGGGCCGCTCGCCCCCGCATCACTCCGAGCCTCCGCACCCACCGGACTGAGTGTCAGCAGGGCCATCAGCAGCGCATCGAAAGCCATCACGGGAAGGACCTCGCTCTCGAATCCCACGGCCCCTGGGGGGACCGCCTACAGCCTATGCGGAAAGGGACGGTGACCCTCCCGGACACATTCACCGGGGGCCTCAGGGCGAAGAGATGCGGCCCCGCTGCTTCAAGGAGAGGAGCTGGAACCGCTCGGTGAGCTCGGCCGCCTCCTCGGGAGTCAGGTCGCCCCCGGGGCCGAGGTGCTCCTCGCGCCACAGGACGGCACGGCTCAACGCGGCGCTGACCGCGACGGAGATGTTGAAGCTCTGGACGAAGCCCCGCATGGGAATCCAGAAGAGGCCGTCCGCGCCCGCGAGGACGTCGTCACTCACGCCCTTGCGCTCGTTGCCGAACACCAGCGCCACCCGGCCGTCGAAGCGCAGCTCGCGCAGGCTGCGTGCGCCCTCGCCCACGGCCGAGGCCCACACCGAGAACCCGCGCTCCTTCAGGTGCGCTCGGCAGTCCGCGAAGCCGCCGTAGGTGCGGATGTCGAGCCACTTGTCGCAGCCCTGCGTCACCTTGGGGTGCGGCTCGAAGGGCACCTCGGGGTTCTCGATGACGTGCACCTCCTGGATGCCGAGCCCCTCGCAGGTGCGCAGCACGGCGGCCATGTTGAAGGTGTCCTCCAGCCGGTCCAGCACCACCGTCAGGGTGCGCGTGCGCCCGGCCACCACCTGCGCGATGCGCTCCTTGCGCGTCTCGAAGAGGAAGTCCGACGGCGAGGGCTGCGCCCTGGCCAGGGCCTCGTAGCGCTTGCCGCCACCCGCCATCAGCGCGCTCCTGCCTTGCGCGTCGCGCGACGCGGGCCCGCGGACGTTCGAGCAGCGGTCTTGCCCGATCCCTTGCGCGCGCTCGCTGCCCCCTTCACGGCCTTCGCCGCCTTCACGCCCCTGGTCGAGAGCTTCACCGGCTTCGCTGCGCCCTTCGACACCTTCGTGCCCCTGGCCGCGCCCTTCGCCACCTTCGCGCCCCTGGCCGAGCGCGTCGCCGCCTTCGCCCTGCGCTCCACCACCTTCGCCACCTTCTTCGCCGGCGCCGCGGCTCTCGGCCTCTCCGGGAGCTCCACGCGCGCCACGTCCGTGCGTCCGGTGAAGAGCACCTCCGCGGCCGCATCCATCAAGGCCTGCACGCCCTCGCGGGTCGCGGCGGAGATGGCGAACACCTTCAGGCCCCGCCTGGCCATCGCCTTGCGAAAGGCCTCCAGGTGCTCGCGCTCGTCGGGGAGGTCCATCTTCGTCGCCGCCACCAGCTGCGGCTTCGTCGCGAGCTCGGGGCTGAAGCGCTCGAGCTCCCGGTTGATGATGTCGAAGTCCCGAACCGGATCGCGCTCTTCGCCGGGGGCCGCCACGTCCACCATGTGGATGAGCAGCCGGCAGCGCTCCACGTGGCGGAGGAACTGCAACCCGAGGCCAGCCCCTTCGCTCGCGCCCTCGATGAGCCCGGGGATGTCCGCCATGACGAAGGACAGGCCGTCCTTGTACTGGACCATGCCCAGGTTGGGGACGAGCGTGGTGAAGGGGTAGTCCGCGATCTTCGGGTGCGCGCGCGACACCACCGACACGAGCGTGGACTTGCCCACGTTGGGGAAGCCGAGCAGCCCCACGTCCGCGAGCAGCTTGAGCTCCAGCACCAGGTGCAGCTCCTCGCCCGGCGTGCCGTCCTGCGCGAAGCGCGGTGTCTGCCGGGTGGAGGTGGCGAAGTTCATGTTGCCGAGGCCCCCGCGCCCGCCCTTGGCCACCAGGACCCGCTGGCCCGGCTCGCTCAGGTCGTGGAGCACCTCGCCCGTGGCCTCGTTGCGCAGGAGGGTGCCCACCGGCACGCGGAGCACCAGGTCCTCTCCGCCGCGGCCGTTGCAGTCGCTGCCCATGCCGGCCTGGCCGTTCTGCGCCTGGTGGTTGGGCTGGTAGCGGTAGTCCAGCAGCGTGGTCAGCTGCGGGTCCGCCTCGAAGGACACGGAGCCGCCATTGCCGCCGTCGCCTCCGCTCGGTCCACCCCGCTCGACGTACTTCTCCCGGCGGAAGGCCACCGCACCATTCCCGCCGTCGCCGGCCTTCACCTGGATGCGGACCTCGTCAATGAACTTCATCGCGCTACCTCAGTCAAAAAACAAACGGGCCGGCCCGGCGCCTCTTGGAGGAGGCTTGTGGCCGGGGCGGCCCAGTTCACAACGCGCGATGTCGTGCGGGAAGTCCAGGGCGTGCGCGACAGGCACCCGGACGACACCGCGCGTCCCCTCCGGGAAGGGAGGGGGCCGGCAGCTTCAGGCCTTCGCGGCCTCGGCCGGGTAGACGGACACCTGCTTCTTGTCGCGACCGAGGCGCTCGAACTTCACGACGCCGTCGATGAGCGAGAAGAGCGTGTAGTCGCGGCCCAGGCGGACGTTCTGACCCGGGTGAATCTTGGTGCCGAGCTGGCGGACGATGATGGAGCCGGCGGAGATGGCCTCGCCGCCGTACGCCTTCACGCCGCGGCGCTGGCCACGCGAGTCGCGGCCGTTGCGCGAAGAGCCCTGACCTTTTTTATGAGCCATGGAAGTGCAACCTCGAAAGAACGGGGTGGTGGAAGCGTCTCAGCCGGAAATCGAGGTGACCTTCACCTCGGTGTAGGGCTGACGGTGGCCACGGCGCCGGGTCCAGCCCTCCTTCTCCTTGCGGAAGTGGAGGACCTTGCGGTGCTTGTCCTGCGCGAGCACCTTGGCGACGACCTTGGCCCCCGAGACGGTGGGCCGGCCCACTTTGGG
>JAKEEX010000489.1 GCA_022616315.1 Myxococcaceae bacterium | reverse complement strand
GCGGGAGCAGACGGAATGAGCTCCCGGACACCCGTGTGGAGCACGCTCGCCTGCCGGGTGTCCGGCAATTCGGCGCGCCTGGCCATCTTCGTCGTCTACTTCTGGTTCGGCGCGCTGAAGCTCCTGGGCGCCTCTCCGGCGAGCCCGCTGGTGGGCATGCTGCTGGAGCAGGTGGCCCCAGGCGTGAGCCCCTCCCACTTCCTGGTGGGCCTCGGAGGGGCGGAGATGCTCATCGGCGCCTCCTTCCTGGCGCCCCGGCTCTCGCAGTGGTCCTTTCTCGCCATCGGTGGCCACCTGGTCGCCACCGCAGGTCCGCTGCTCCTGCTGCCACACGTCACCTGGGCAGGCTTCCTCTTGCCCAGCCTGGAGGGCCAGTACATCCTCAAGAACCTGCTCATCGTCTCGGCGGTGCTGTGCCTGGCGGGCAGCGCGTGCGCAGCACCGTCGGCTCGAGCGGGCAGGCGTGGAGGGGCTACACGTGCTGTACCTCCTCACCACCACCACCGCCGCTGAGTCCTTTCCCCGCTTCGGCTTCACCCACGTGGACCGCTCCAGCCTTCCGCCTGAGCTGCACGCTTCCGAGGAGCTGCGCGGGGCGTGCCCTGCGAGCGCGGTGGTCATGAAGCGGCACATCGGCCCCTGAGCTCGCCCGGTCGCGCGCGCTCGCCTTCCCCTCCGTGCACGTCGTGCCCCGTGGTGTCATTCGTGCCATGCTGCGGCGTCAGCCTTCCGTGGTGATGGAGTGACCGCCGAGGCTCATCCTCTGGGGACGACATGATGAAGCGGAAGCTTGCGGAGGCCTTCGAGCGCGAGCTGGCCCAGGCTGCCGACGCGGAAGCCGCTGGGGCCCTGCCCCAGGCGTGGCGGCACCTCGAGCGCGCCCACGTGCTGAGCCAGGCGCACGCATGGCCCCACGTGCGGGCGCACTGGGCCATGGCGGTGTTCGCATGGCGACGGCAGAACGTGCGCGAGCTGCTCGGGCAGATGCCTCGCCTCCTCCTCGCCGCTCCCGGTTCGTGGTCGGGACGCACCCCTCTCGGCAACACGGGCGGGGCTGACGTCGGCATCCTCACCCCCATGCCCATCCCCGAGGAGCTGAAGTCGCTCCTGGAGGCGGACCGCTGATGGAGAGGCCGTCGAGCGACGAGCCCCTCGTGCTTCCCAGCTGAGCGGCCTGGAACGCAGTCGTGACCTCACGGTGGCGGAGCCGCAACGTGTCCCTGTTAGGTACCGCGCCGTTTCTCGGACCGAGAGGGAGGTTCCAATGACGGGACAGCAGCATGGTTCCCGCGCGCACGCGCGGCCGGCGGTGATGGCAGGTCTTCTGGCGGCACTGGTGGGCGTGGGGTGCACGACGGCGGGCAGTCCCGGCCCCCAGGGTGACACCGGCGCGACGGGCCCCAAGGGTGACACCGGCGCCACCGGCCCCCAGGGTGACACCGGCGCCCCCGGAACGCCCGCGCCGCTGCCGCCGGCCGATCCGCATCTCACCGTCCTGGGCACCTACCGCACCGGCGTGTTCGAGGAGGGGGCGGCCGAGATCGTCGCCCACCACGTGGGCACCCAGCGCCTGTTCGTGGTGAACGCGAGCGCGCGCACCGTGGACGTGCTGGACATCCACGACGCCGCCCACCCCACCAAGGTGGCCAACGGCACCCTGGCGCTCGAGACGGACATCCGCACCGTGCTCACCGGCTTCACCGCGGGCGCGGCCAACAGCGTGGCCGTGCACGGCAACCTGGTCGCCGTCGCCGTGGACACGAGCGACAAGACGTCTCCCGGCGCGGTGGCCTTCTACGACGCCACGAGCCTCACCTTCCTGCACGCCGTGCAGGTGGGCTCGCTGCCGGACATGCTCACCTTCTCGCCGGACGGCCGCTACGTGGTGGTGGCCAACGAGGGTGAGCCCAACGCCGACTACAGCGTGGACCCCGAGGGCACGGTGAGCATCATCGACGTGTCCGCCGGTGCGGCGCAGGCGACGGTGGCCACCGCCACCTTCACCGCCTTCAATGGGCGTGAGGCGAACCTCCTCGCTGCCGGTGCGCACCTCACGCTCTTCGGCGCAGCGCCGTCGGTGGCGAAGGACCTCGAGCCAGAGAACGTGGCCATCTCGCAGGACGCGAAGACGGCCTGGGTGACCTGCCAGGAGGCCAACGTCCTGGCGGTGGTGGACCTGGCGAGCGCCACGGTGCGCGAGCTGCTCCCGCTCGGCTTCAAGGCCCACGGCGCCCTTGGCCAGGGGCTCGACCCGAGCGACCGTGACGGCATCACTGCCGCGGGCACGAACGCGGGTCGTGCGGCGATTGGGAGCTGGCCCGTCTTCGGCATGTACCAGCCGGACGGCGTGGCCGCCTTCCAGGCGCAGGGCCGCACCTGGCTCATCACCGCCAACGAGGGCGACGCGCGCGACTACACCAACGGCGCGGAGGAGGGGCGGGTGAGCACCCTGTCGCTCGACGCAGCCACCCTTCCCTCCTGGCTGAAGCAGAACGCGGCGCTTGGCCGCCTCACGGTGACGAAGCGGCGCGGAAGTCTGGAGACGGATGCCGACGCGGACTTCGAAGAGCTCTATGCCTTCGGCGCGCGCTCCTTCTCCATCTGGACCCCGAGCGGCAGCCTGGTGTTCGACAGTGGAGACGACTTCGAGCAGGTGCTCGCCGCCTCGCTGCCGGCCGAGGCCTTCAACGCGGACAACGGCGCCAACGGCTCCTTCGACAGCCGCAGCGACAACAAGGGCCCGGAGCCCGAGGGCGTGG
>JAKEEX010000488.1 GCA_022616315.1 Myxococcaceae bacterium | reverse complement strand
CCCTGCTTCTGCCGCTCCACCCACTCCGCCAGGAGCCGCCGGAGCACCGGCATGGGCACCGCGCCGTGCGCGTGCACCGCCGCGTGGAAGGCGCCGAGCTCGAACCTCTCCCCCAGCGCACCCTGCGCCTCGCGCCTCAGCGCGAGGAACTCCAGCTGGCCCAGCTTGTAGGAGAGCGCCTGCGCGGGCCAGACGATGTAGCGGTCCACCTCCCGCTCGCACTCGGCGCGCGACTCCGCGGTGTGGGCCTCCAGGTATCGCACCGCCTTCTCGCGGCTCCAGCCGAGCGCGTGCAGGCCCGTGTCCGTCACCAGCCTCGCCGCGCGCAGTGCCTGGTCCGAGTACATCCCGAAGCGCGCCGCATCTCCGGAGTAGAGCCCGAGCTCGTCCGCGAGCAGCTCCGCGTAGTGGGCCCAGCCCTCCACGAAGGTGGTGTCGCCCAGCTCGCGGCGGAAGCGCGGCAGGCCCCGGAGCTCCTGCCCCAGCGCCGCCTGCAGGTGGTGGCCCGGCAGCGCCTCGTGGAAGGTGAGCGGCTCGAGCAGGAAGAGGCTGCGCTGCTCCGGCTCGCGCAGGTTGACGAAGAAGGTCGCGGGCCGGCTGCTGTCCCCGGAGCCCTGGTGGTAGTAGCCGGCGGGGCTGTCCGCCTCGCGGAACGTATCCACGGGCTTCACCTCCAGGGTCAGCCCCGGCAGGCGGTGGAACGCGCGCGGCATGGCCTCCCTCGCACGCGCCACGAGTGACTCCGCGTGCGCGAGCAGCAGCTCACGCGTGGCGAGGGACTGCGTGCTGTCCCTGCGCAGGAGCTCCTCGAGGGCCTCCACGTCCTCCGTCCCGAGCCGGGCCCGCGCGAGCGCCCTCATGCCGGCAAGGGCCTTCTCCACTTCCAGCAGCCCCACCTGGTGGATGTCCTCCGGCGTCCGTGCGCCCACCAGCACGCGGAGGCGTGCCTCGTAGCAGGCCCTCCCACCGCGGTTGGCGGAGAGGCCCGGCCGCGTGCGCGCCCGTGGCAGGTACACGCGCCTCAGGAACGCCAGGTAGCGTGTGAGACCGGGGTAGACGTACCTTCGGACCGCGCGCGTGAGCGCCTCGCGGACCTCCCTTGCCTCCTCGCCGCTCCACCCGGCCGGCAGCGCCACGCGCGTGACGAAGGGCGAGGCCTCCGGAGGCGTGGCGAGCATGCGCTCGAGCTGGCCGATGACGCGCTCCACCGCCACCCGCGCGGCGGAGCGACCCCCGCCGAGGCCGCTGCGGAGGTTCTCCACGTGGGCGTCCAGCAGCACGCCGGCCTTCGTGTAGCGCGCGACGAGCGCGTCCGCGTGCGCGCGTGTGGAGATGGTGTGCAGCTGGGCCAGCTCGCCGAGCATCGTCTGCACGCCGTCCAGCGGATTCACCGCCCAGAGCTCGGGCCGGCACACCTCGTCCACGAGCGCACCCGAGAGCTGCGAGAGGAGCGCGTCGCGGGTGATTCGCTCCTCACCGGTCAAGGCCGCGTCTGCGAGCGCGGAGGCCTCGGCCTTGAACGCGTGGAGCCGCCCGAGCCGCCGCTGCCGGGCCTCCGGAGTCACGTCGGGTAGCTGCTCGTCGAAGCGCCTGTCCCCGAGCGAGGTGGCCCAGACCGGGTTGTCCTCCATGAGGAAGTCCCAGTAGGCCTCCGACAGGAGCTCCATGCGCGCGTGCGCGTCCAGCGGCGCGCTGCGGCTCGCCGTGTGCGCGCAGCCGCCCGCGGCGCCCAGGACGAGGAGGCAGAGGAGGGAGGCTCGCATGGGCCTCCCAGCCTAGCCTGGGCGCACGCCGGGGCTGTGCCGTGGTCAGGTCGCCTCCGTTTGCCGGGCAGCAGCAGGAGCCGCGATGGAAGCGGCCTGCCGGGCGCTCTTCGCACGCTTCGCCTGGGCCCGGACCCACAACAGGCCCAGCACGAGGAAGAGGCCCGCGCCGATGGCCGCCCCGATGGCCTGCCACTTCACGAGCCAGGCGACGGTCTCGCGGATGACGTCCGCGCGGACGAGCAGCTCCTGCCCGGTTCCGCTGCCGGGCGTGGCCCACCAGATGTACGTCCCCGGTGCAATCCAGGTCGTCACCGCCGCGCCGAGGAGCGCACCGGTGAGGAGGAACAGAAGCAGCGTCTTCGTCGTGGACATGCGCCCTCCGCACTCCGCGCCGCCCCGGCCATCAGGGTGAGGCCGGAAGCCCAATCTGCAGTATGGGGCCTCCGCACGCCTGGCAGGAGTCCTTCTCGTGCCTGGCCGGGCCCCGGGGGGCGGGAGGAGCCTGACTCCGGCGGGTGTTCCGGGGTAATTGGGTGG
>JAKEEX010000051.1 GCA_022616315.1 Myxococcaceae bacterium | reverse complement strand
GGGGTGCCCACGCGCTCGCCCGCCAGCGTGAGCGTGCCGCTCTGGGCGAGCGGCCCCTCGCTGGCCGTCAGCCGCGCGATGCCGAAGTCCAGCACCCGGAGGCCCCCGCCGCCCTCCTCGAGGAAGAGGTTCGAGGGCTTGAGGTCGCGGTGCACCACCCCGCGCGCGTGCGCCGCCTCCAGCGCGTCCAGCACCGGAAGCAGCAGCCGCGCCAGCTCCGGCAGCGGCACGCGCCCCTCGCGCTCCAGCCTCCGTGCGAGCGACTCGCCGCGCAGCAGCTCCATCGCGAGGAAGGGCCGCCCCTCCTCCTCACCTACCTCCAGCACTCGCACGATGTGAGGGTGGTCCAGCGCCATCAGCGCGCGCGCCTCGCGCACCAGCCGCCGCTGCGTCTCCGGCCCCTCGCCCCGCGGCAGCTTGAGCGCCACCCGCCCCCCGGTGTCCGGGCACACCGCCTCCCAGACCTCGCCCATTCCGCCACCGCCGAGCGGGCGCTCGAGGAGATAGCGCGAGCCGATGCGTGTGCCGGGAGAGAGGGACTTCACGGGAAACGCGAGCATACCCCGCCGTGCGCCTCACCACTTCCTCCCCTCAGACTCCACGCTCTCCGTGCGAATCCAGGAATTCATGCTCCACGCCCCGGAGGGAGGGACGCGGCAACGCGGTAGGCTCCAGCCCGTGAGTCCCCCAAGCCTCAGCGCACAGCGCAAGCTTGAGCAACCGGAGCTGTGGACCCAGCTCAAGCGCCTCCTGGACCGGCTCGTCGGAGCGCTCGGGGGCGAGTCCCGCATGGACGACGGGCTCGACATCCTCGTGGACTTCCTCGGTGCGGACCGGGGCCTGGTGCTCCTCACGCACGCAGACGGCACGCCGCAGGTGGTGAGCGCGCGGGGCCAGGGGCGAGCGCTGGTGCCGGCGGAGCGCGAGGAGATCTCGCGCACGGTGGTGGCCGAGGCGCTCGCCTCGGGACGCTGCGTGGTGTGGGACCCGCTCACCGCGCGCGGCGGGTCGTCGAGCAGCACCACGCTCGGCATCGTGGCGGGCCTGGCCGCACCGCTCAACGGCGCCGGCGGGCAGCCGCGGGGCGTGCTGTACGTGGACTTCCGGGACCACCGGAAGTTCGTCGAGGAGCAGCAGGTGGAGTTCTTCATGGCTGCCGCGGTGCTGCTCGGGGTGATGCTCGAGCAGGAGCGGCTGTCCGAGCAGCTGCGGGCCGCTCTCCAGGTGGCGCAGACCCACTGCCTCACCTCCGCGCGCCTGCCCCCGCTGGAGGACCTGCTGCGCTCCCCGGCGCTCGCACCCGCGCGCGAGGAGCTCCTCACCGCGCTCCACGGGCGCTCCCCCATGCTCCTCCTGGGGGAGTCCGGCACGGGCAAGACGCTGCTGGCGCAGGCGCTCGCCGAGGCCTCGGCGCGCCGCCCCGTGGTGCGGCTGATGCTGGGGGCGAGCGACGACCTCAACACCATCGCCTCCGAGCTGTTCGGCCACGAGCGGGGGGCCTTCTCCGGGGCCACCGCGCGCCGCGTGGGGCTGGTGGAGTTCGCCCACGGCGGCACGCTCATCCTCGACGAGCTGCTCAACCTGCCGCCCGCCGCGCAGAAGCTGCTCCTGGACTTCTCGCAGTTCGGCACCTACCGGCCGCTGGGGTGGGCGCACGCCGAGCCCAAGCGCGCCGAGGTGCGCCTCATCGCCGCCACCAACGGGGACGTGGCCGCAGCGCTGCGCGACGGCCGGCTGCGCGAGGACCTCTACCACCGGCTGTCGGCGGTGACGGTGACGCTGCCCCCGCTGCGCGAGCGGCGCGGGGACATCCCTGCCCTGGCCGAGGCGGCGCTGCGGCGGCTGGAGCCCGGACGCCCGTGGCGCCTGTCGCTGGAGCTGCGGCGGCAGCTGGTGGCCGAGCACCGCGCGTGGCCGGGCAACATGCGCCAGCTGGAGCGGCTCGTCCACCGCGCACGAGAGCGGGCCCTGGCGCGAGACCCGAACGCCGTCGAGCTGCGCCCGGAGCACCTGGACCTCCACGCGCTGGAGCACACAGACCGCCCGCCTCCCGCCGCGGCATCCCCCGCCCGCGTGGTGCCCCTGAACGCTCCGACGCCTGCGGCCCCGGTGGCCGAGGCGTGGCAGGCGCTGCAGGCCCGCCGCGCGGCGCTGGAGGCCGAGGAGCGGCAGCTGCTCCAGCGGGCCCTGGACGCCCACGGGGGCGTGGTCGCCCATGCGGCGCGCGAGCTGGGGCTGGCCCGCACCACCCTCTCGAGCAGACTCTCCGCGCTCGGCGGTGAGGCGCGCCCGTCGGCCAGCGAGGACGGCGAGGTGACGACGAACCGTCGTCACTGACGGACTCTCGACGCTCCCTCGTCGCCCCGGAATCCAGGCGTGACGGGGCCTTGCGCGTGGCACGCGGGTTGCCCTCGTCCGACACCGCGTGCCACTCACCTGAAGTCGGGGGGGATGGGAGAGGAAGGTACGTCCCGGCCGGGGCCACTTCGTGCCGCAGGCGCACCCGCGCTCGCGTCTCGAGGTGCCCCGCGCTCCGGGCCTTCGGTCCGCTCGCCTCCAGGCGCCCCGGGAGTCGCTACCCGCCGCGCTCCATCCAGTCGCGCGCCGTCACCACGGGAAGCTGCAGCGCCCGCTCGCGCTCGAGGTCCAGGTTGCCGATGTGGAGCGACAGCGGGCTCTGCACCCACTTGTAGATGCTCTGGAGGAAGAGCCGGACGAACTTCTCCACGTACCCGTGCAGCCGCTCCGCGGGCACCTGGGGAAACAGCTCTGCCAGCACCGGCCGCATCTCCTCGGGGGTGAGCTTCTCCTCCGCGAAGAGGTGGAAGCAGGCGTCGAGGATGGGGAAGGGCATCAGCTCCTCCTCGCCCACCTGCTCGTGCGCGAGCTCCGGGCCTGCGGGACGCGCCAGCACCTTCTCGATGCCCGAGAGCCCGAGCCGCTCCTGCAGGTAGTCCAGCAGGTACATCACCACCGTCTTGGGCACGTTGGCGATGACGGACAGCGCCCCCATCAGGTCCCCACCCACGGTGGTGTAGCCCACGGCGCGCTCGCTCATGTTGCCCGTCTGGAGGAAGAGCCCCGAGGAGGAGTTGCTCCAGTTCCACATCCGCTGGGCTCGCAGCCGGGCCTGGATGTTCTGCTCCGTGAGCGGCGTGACGGGCTGGCCGGCGAGCATCACGCGTGTCGCCTCCAGCTCCCGCTCGAAGGCCTCCTCGATGCTCACCACCTGGAACGGCACCCCCAGCTCCTCGCACAGGGTTTGCGCCGCCTCGCGCGTGGCCTCCGAGGAGTAGCGCGTGGGCATGTAGAAGGCGCGCAGCAGGCTGCCGGGGTCTTCCGGCCGCACGCGCTTCGCGTAGCGGTGGGCCACCAGCAGCGTCAGCAGGCTGTCGCGGCCTCCGGAGAGAGCGATGCCGATGAGCTTGAAGGACCGGTTCTTCTCGAAGTAGTCCCCCACGCCGAGCGCCAGCGCGTCGAGGATGTCCTCGCAGAAGGTCTCGCGCGGCGGGCGCCCCTCCGGGGGCGCGGGCAGGAAGAAGCTCCCTTGTGCCGGCACGGGGTACCGGAGGGAGTCCCGGCGTGACGTGAACGCCTCCTTCGGCACCTCCACCACCGGCACGAGCGGGCTCTCCTTCGCCCACGCCTCCCGGTCCGAGCGCCAGGTGGTGTTCTCTCCCCGCAGCCGCAGCGTGCGGTCCAGGTCCACCACCACGCACGCGTGGCCCTCCCGGAAGCGCGGCGCGGCCATGACGTGCTTGCCGTTCTGGCTGACGTAGCCACCACCGTCGAAGATGAGGCCGTCCTGGCTTCCCACCGCGTTGGTGTAGGCCAGCGTGCACTGCTGGTCCGCGGCGCGCGTGGCGACGAGCTCCCGCCGCGTCCCCTCCGTGCCCACGCGGAAGGGCGAGGCGGACAGGTTCACCACCAGCTCCGCCCCCGAGTACGCGCGGCGGCGCATGGGGCCGTCCGGGCTCCACATGTCCTCGCACACCTCGGCGGCCACGGTGCCGAAGTCGAAGCGGAAGAGCATGTCCCCCAGGCGCACGCCCCGGTACGTCTCGGCCATGCCCGCGTAGCCGCGGCCGAAGGTGCGCCCCTCGTAGAAGATGCTGTACGTCGGCAGCTTCTCCTTGGGCACCAGGCCCCAGACGCGCCCGCCCGCCACCGCCGCCGCGCAGTTCAGCCGCACGCCCAGGTGCGAGACGGTGACGCCCAGGAAGAACGCCGTGGGCAGACCTTGCGTCTCGCGCGCGAAGCGGAGCAGCTGCAGCCACTGGTGGTCCACGAAGGCCTGCCACTGCACGAGGTCCTCGGGCGGGTAGCCTCCGACGAGCTGCTCCTGGAAGACGCCCACCGTCACGTCCTCGCCCGCCATCCTCCGGGCGAGCTCGAGCGCACGGTCGACGTTGGCCGTGAAGGCCCCCACGGTGGTGTTGACGTTGGCGAGGGCGAGCTTCACGAGGCGCATGGCGTGGCCTCGAACCTTAACCCCGCTCCGTGCCCCCTGCAGCCTTCACGGACGGCCTCCGGGCGTGTCCCCTTGCTGCCACGGCAGCCGGGCCTTAAGGGATGGGCATGAAGTCCACAGGGCTGCTCGTGGTGGCAATCGGCGTGCTGCTCGTGGTGGTGGGCCTCCTGGTGTGGTCCGGGGCGCTCTCGTGGTTCGGCAAGCTCCCGGGGGACCTCCGCTACGAAGGGCAACACACGCGCGTCTACGTCCCGCTCGTGTCCATGCTGCTCCTCTCGCTCGCGCTCAGCGTGCTGGCGTGGCTCTTCCGGAAGCTCTTCTGAAGGCGCGTTGCGCCTCAGCCCTTCGTGCGCGGCCCCAGGAGGGAGCGCAGCTCGCCCCGGGCCACGCGCTCACCCGCCGCGTCGTGGATGAGCACCTCGAGGCGGTACTCCTTCTTCTCGCTCGTCGTGGGCACCGGGCAGGTGCACTCCGCCACCAGCCGGCCGCGCGCCTTCTTCAGGTACTCCATGGAGATGCCGGCGAGAATCATCCGCGTGTCCGCGGGCGCGGAGTACAGGAACGCGACGTTGCCGGTCAGCTCCACCAGGTTGGCCAGCGCGATGGCGTGCACCGACCTGAGGTGGTTTCGCACCGCGCGCCGGTCGTTCAGCACCACCCGCGCGTAGCCCTCGCGCAGCTCCTCCACCTGCGCGCCGATGCTGCCGGTGTAGGGCACCAGGAAGCCGATGAGGCGGCTGAAGAGGGCCTTTCCCCCGGGGAGCCGCGCCAGCGTCTGCCACTGCGAGCGGATGAGCGGTCCGGCCTGCTGACCGTCGAAGCCCTTCAGGGATGCGGTGAGTCCGAACATGCGCGCCTCCAGGGGGGCCGCAGCACGCGGCACCCGGTTTCCGTGGGTGCCGGAGTCTACCTTCGCGCATGCCGCGGTGCAGCAACGAGCAGCAAGCGGCCGTCACTGTCCGCTGAACACCCCCACGCCGCCGGGGCGGCCGTCCTTCGCGCGGAAGCCCACGAGCACCTTGCGGCTCGGGCCCGTGCCGACGAACTGGATGTCCCAGACGGGGTTGCCCCCGAGGCCGCCGATGACGGCGTCGAAGCGCACCAGCTTGTCGGCCTGGATGCGGCTCAGGCCCCCGCCCCCGCCGTGGCCGACCCAGAGGCTCTCGTCGTGGGTGTCACGCCCGAGCGCCTGGATGTTGGCGTCGCTCGAGCCCTCGAAGAGGCGCCGCCCCACGACGATGCCGTTCGGCGTCTCGGTGAGCTGCGCGAGCCCCCACCGCCACGAGCTCACCCACGCCGTCTTGTCGGACATCACCACCAGGCCCGTCACCTCGTCGTCCCTGCGCTCCGCCTGGGTGAAGAGGCCGTTGGGCTCGGGGTCCGCCAGGGTCTTCTGCGGCTCGGTGTCCAGGTCCGGCCACACGTCCACGCGGTTCTTGTACTTGCTCTTGTCCGCGCTCAGCTTGCGCGCCGCCTCGAAGTCCCACGGCGCGCCGTCCGCCACGAACGCATCCTTGACGAAGCCCGCGCGCGCGGCGCCGTTGGTCATGATGCGGAAGAGCGTGGTGCGGATGGCGGTGCCCACCCACACGTCCCCGGTGTCCGGGCGCACTGCGATTCCCATGGCGTTCCCCGCAATCAGCGAGGGGTTCGCGGACCCGTCGGTCGGCGGCGAGAAGATGCTCGGGTGGACGTGCTCCATCACCCCGCGGGTGCAGCGCTGGCGCATCTCCGAGACGCCTCCGTCCGTGGGCACGTGGAGCCACTCGTTGGCCGCGAGCACCGTCGTGTCCGTGCAGCCGGTGCCACCCTGGTAGGCGGCCTCTGCCCAGGTGAAGCCGTGGTTGGAGCCGAACCACACCGAGCCGCGCGCCTTGTCCCAGACGATGCGGTAGACGCTGCAGATCTTCTCGCGTGCGCCGTAACCAGGCACCGTGTGGGCCACGGACGAGAGGTCGTAGTGGACCACCTTGAGCGCGCCACCCGGCTGGAGCTCCACGCGGTCCACGTCCCCGCTCTTGAAGACGTTGGGGTCCTCGAGCTGGCCCACGTCCTTGTAGAACTCGGCCTCGCAGTTGGGCAGGCCCTGGTAGCCCACCCACACGACACCCGCGGGGCCACCCTTCACGGAGCGGACGTCCAGGAGCTTCTCGCCCACCGGCACCGTCCCCTTCCACAGGCCGTAGGGCGTCAGGCCCTGCTCCAGCCCGAAGCGCTCGAAGCGCGTGGCGCCCCGGCGCAGGAGGAAGAGGCCCTCGCTGCCACCGGCCACCCAGAGGTTGCCGCCCTCATCCTCGCTCACGCCGAAGACATCCGAGGGCGCGCCGTCCGCGGGGCGGTAGAAGGTCCAGCCTCCTTCCGCGGCGCTCACCTCCGTCAGGTCCCCCTGCGGCATCCCCGTGTCCACGGTGGGGTCACCCGCGTCGAACGGAGGCGCTTCGTTGTGGTCGTCCTGCTCCTCGTCCCCGGGCTCGCCATTGCCAGGGCCGCCGGGAAGGACGTCGTCTCCCGTGGTGCCCGCCACGACGGGCGGCTCCTCCAGGACGCCGCCACCGACGCCATCGTTCCTGCTGCAGGCCCCCGCTGTCACCACCGCTGCAGTCACCAGCCCTGCGACCAGCCGCCCCCGCCACAGCCCGTCCATACCCAGAGCCCACCTTCCCCATCGCCGCGCCGACAGGCACACGGCTTCCCAGAGTGAGAACGCAAGGCGGGTGCCAGGGAGTTCTCCACGCACGGAGGGGTCCGCGTCCGCCGCGCAAGGGGAGCACCCTTCCCACGCAGGGCAACACGCTTCACGCGCTGGGCGACACGGAGGGAGACGAGCGCGAGGTGCATCACCCCGCGACGGGGAGCCGGAACGCGAATGTCAGGGCCGGAACGAACAGCACGCCCCCGGAGCTCTTCGGCAGGGGCACGCTCGTGTTGCTGTTCCAGTGCGTGACGTACCGACTGAAGTGCAGTGGAGCGAGCCTCAAGCTCAACCCGAGGGAGAACCCCGGCGTCGGGACGTACTCCGCGCGCAGGCCCATCTGGAGGGCCAGCCCATCCATGGCGCGCTTCTCTCCCACCACGCCATAGCCCGCACCGAAGAAGAGGGCGCCGTCCAGGTGACGACCCGCACCGAGCTGCCCCACGGGGAAGAGCGCCGCGGGGTGCCAGGCCACCTCGGCCGCGAGCAACCCCGCCCCACCCCGCGCCTCGCTGAGCAGGTCCCAGCCCGTCGCCGTCAGCCCGGCCGAGAGCGTGACGTGCTCGCGGATGTTGTAGCCGACCTGCAGCGTGAGCGCCGCCGCGCTGGGAGTGTGCTCGACGAACAGCGTCTGCACGTCTCCAGCCGGGAGCGACGTCTGCGCCTGGATGTGCTCGGCGTCCAGGGCCCACAGCGCCACGCCGGGCTCGAGCCGGAAGACGAAGCCATCCGCGAGCGCGGCGAGCGGAGTGACGAGGAGCAGGAGGGCGGCGGCGGGGGAGGAGCGCACGGTGGGACAAAGTGGACTCAGGCGGGCGGCGGAGGGAAGGCGCCCGGTGGCCCTCGCCCTCTGGAGCGAACCCGGGGACACATCCACAGGCGCACGCAGCGTTGAAGGGCCGTCCATCCGCTCGTCCCGCCGTCCGGCGCCGCCTCGCCTCGTGCCTGCGGCGTGGACACCCTCACCCGGAGGAGGCCTCGCCAGGTTGAACGAGGACATCGCACGCGCGGTGCGCGAGCATCGCGTCATCGTCTTCCTGTACGACGGCCTCTTGCGGACGGTGGAGCCGCACGCCTACGGCCTGAGCAGTGCGGGGCACGAGCTGCTCAGCGCCTTCCAGACCGCGGGCTTCTCCTCCTCGAGCGAAGCGCCCGGCTGGCGGCTGTACCGCGTGGACCGGATGAGCGCCTTCGCGGTGACGCCCTACACCTTCGGGCCCACGCGCGAGGGGTTCAACCCCCAGCACCCGCTGCTCGCCCTCGTCTTCGCGCTCGCCCCGCCGGCGCCCGCGGCGCTCCCGGCCCACCCCTAGCGCCTGACGCGCACAAGGCCGCGCAGCACCCCGCGCGATGCAAGCGCGCGCCACCCGTTCCTCCGCCCCCCCGCCTCCTCACGGGCCCGACTGCCAGCGCAGGCTTGGCACCCGTCGGTGCCGTTCACACCCGTATTGCCGGGAACTTTCCCCCGAAAGCCCCGAGGAGGACGGATGAAGCTGCACGAGGGATTGCTGGTGGCGCTGGCCCTGACATCGCCCGGGGCAGTGCTCGCACAGGACGACCCGCAGGAGAGGGAGCGGGGCTACACCACGGAAGAGGAGCGGCGCATGCGCGAGCAGGCCGAGGAGGCCTGGCAGGACGTCAAGACGGGTGACGAGCGAGGGAAGGGGTTCAACGTGAGGGCCATGGCGGGACCCGTCGCGTACACGGGGGATGCGGCCACCGTGACGACGCCGGGCGCCACCTACGGCGTGAACGCGGGCTGGGACTTCAGCCGCTTCATCGGCGCGGAGCTCGGCTACCAGGGCCAGGTGTACGGCTCCTCGCCGGCAGTCGGGGGCGAGCGCGACACGCTGCTCGAGAACGGCGGCCAGGCATTGGCGAAGGTGCGCACGGACATCGGCAACTTCGTGCCGTACGCCATGGGTGGCCTGGGCATCTCGTGGCTCACCGGCGCGAGCGCTCAGTCCGCGGGCCTCGTCGAGAACGACACGCTGTTCCGGCTGCCGCTGGGCGCGGGCGTGGACTACCGCTTCGGTGAGCAGGGCGCGGGGAACGTCACGCTCGGCGTGCGCGGCGTCTACCAGCTCGGCCTGGACAGCGGCGCCTTCCCCACCCAGAACAACGCGACGTCGTCGAGCCAGCTGATGGGCGTGGCGTCGCTCGGCGGCAACTGGTAGCGGCGTCAGCGCGCGCGCGTGCTGTCCGCAATCCACGCGAGGTAGGGTGCGTGGCCGGCCACGAGAGGCACGGCCACCACCTCGGGCACCTCGTAGGGATGGAGGGACACCACGCGTGCGCGCAGCGACTCGAAGAGGGAGGCGCGCGTCTTGAGGAGCAGCAGCGCCTCCGCCTCGTCGTGCACCCGGCCCCGCCACCGGTAGATGGAGCGCAGGCCGGGGAGCACGTTGCCGCACGCGGCGAGCTCCTCCTCCACCAGGACACGTGCGAGCTCGGCGCCCTTCTCTGCGGAGGGCGCGGTGACGAGCACCAGCAGGGCGTCCGTCATGGGCGGGGAGCGCCGTGCCCCGGTCAGCGCGTCGAGCCGGCAGCCGCTGGCGCAGGGGCGGCGGCCGGGGTGACCTCCGCGCCCGGAAGCGGCTTGGTGGGAAGCAGGAGGAAATACATCAACGCCGCGCCAAGGACGAGCACTCCTGCAATCACCCACTTGTTGTTCATGACTCCCTCCGCTTCTGGACTCCGTGGTGGGCACCATCATGGCCTCCGTCCCGAGCGGCGGGCGAGGCGCCCCCTCGGGGCGTCACCGGGACGTGTCAGGGTCCGTGTGCACCAGACGACACGGCGCAGGCACTGGAAGCGCGGCTTCAGAACTTGGGGATGCGCAGCGTGCGGGAAATCATGGTGCTGCCGTTGAGCACGTAGAGCAGCGACAGCGGGTGGAGGATGAAGGGCCCCAGGCTCCACTCGCCGAAGGGGACGGCGTCGTGGGTGCGGCCGGTGTGGAAGAGGAAGGCCCACAGGAGCACCAGCAGCACGCTCGTGGGGATGGGCGTCCCCTCGAAGTACTTCACCTTGCCCTCCTCGTCCGCGAGCGCGGCGGCGGTGACGTTGAAGCGCGCCAGGCGGCTGATGCCACAGCCCACGAAGAAGAGCAGCGCCACCACGTCCAGCGAGCCGCGCAGGCCCAGGGTGAAGCCCAGCGCCGCAGGCGCCACGCCGAAGGACACGGCATCCGCGAGGCTGTCCAGGTCTGCCCCGAGCATGGAGGAGCGCCGGCGCCAGCGCGCCACCCGACCGTCCAGCGTGTCCAGCACGAGCGCCAGCGGCAGCAGGACGAACGCGGTGTCCACCCAGACGGGCTCTCCCGTCACGAGGTACTTCATCATGGCGAGGATGGCGCCCGCGCCGCAGAAGCCGTTGCCCAGCGTGAAGAGGTCCGCCAGGGCGAGGCTGCGAATCATGGTGAAGTGACGGACCTCCCGCGACCTGCCCGACCGTCCGGGGCCCTCGCCCGCCCTCCGCGTGTCCATGGCGCCTCCTGTCCGTTGTCGGGTGTCCTGGTGTCAGGCGAAGAAGCGGCGCAGCACCGCCACCATGGCCCCCACGTCGGAGGCGGCGGCCATCTCGCGGATGGAGTGCATGGAGAGCATGGGGCTGCCCACGTCCACGGTGCGCACGCCGAGCTCGCCCGCGCTGATGGGGCCGATGGTGCTGCCACACGCCAGGTCCGTGCGCGTGACGAAGTGCTGCGGCGTGACGCCCACCTCGCGGCAGAGCGCGGTGAAGAAGGCCCAGCCCTCGCCATCCGTGGCGTAGGACTGGTTGACGTTCATCTTGATGACCGGGCCGTTGCCGAGCAGCGGCTGGTGACGCGGCTCGTGTTTGTCCACGAAGTTGGGGTGGAGGGCGTGGGCCATGTCCGCGGAGACGAGCCACGAGCGCGCGAGCGCACGCTGCAGGCCATCCGCACGGCCCTCCCCCTGGACCGCGCACAGGCGCAGGAGGCAGTCACGCAGGAGGGGGCCGGACGCGCCCTGCATGCTCCGGCTGCCGCACTCCTCGTGGTCGTACAGCACCACGCCGCAGGTGGTCTCCGCCGCGCCCGGCATGGCGAGGAGCGCCGAGAGCCCGGCGTGGCTGCTCGCGAGGTTGTCCAGCCGCGGCGCGTGGAGGAACTCGCCGCGCAGGCCCGAGCGCGTGGAGGGCTGGACGTCGTACAGACAGAGGTCGTAGCCGAGCACGTCCTCCTTCGCCACCGTCACGCCGGTGCGCGCGAGCTCCTCCGAGAGGAGCGCCGAGAGCTCCATCCCGCCCTCGCGCTCGAGCGAGAGGACGGGCACCAGGTGCTCCTGGGGGTTGAGCTTGAGGCCGTCCTGGTTCACCTGCCGGTGCAGGTGGATGGCGAGGCTGGGGATGCGCAGGAGGGGACGGCGGCCGAAGTCCACGAGGTGGTGCGCGGGCCTCCCATCGCGCAGGCCCACCACCCGGCCGGCGAGCGACAGATCCCGGTCCAGCCACGTGTGCCACAGCACGCCGCCGTACACCTCCACGCCCAGCTGGTGGAAGCCCGCGCGGGTGTAGGGCGCGCGTGGCTTGACGCGCAGGTTGGGCGAGTCCGTGTGCGCGCCGACCAGCCGGAATCCGCCCCGCTCCGGGGGCACGCGGCCCACGTGGAAGGCCGCCACGCTGGTGTCCCCGCGCACCACGTACACCTTGTCCCCGGGATGGACGCTCCAGGCCTCGCGCTCGTCCAGCCGGCGGAAGCCGCGCGCCTCGAGCCTGCGCACGGCCTCGGCCACGGCGTGGAAGGGCGTGGGGGACGCGTCGATGAAGCGCAGGAGGTCCTGGGCGGCCTCTTCGGTGAGGGCTGGGTCGGCTTTGACGGAGCTCATGTCGGGAGGTGCGTATAACCGACCCGGGCCCGTGGTCGCGCGCCTCCCGTGGGGACGTCTGTCAGTGCACGCCGCCCTGCTGCCCGCTGCCACGGGCACCGCGGCGCTCGGCGGCGCGACGCTGGGCCTCCTGCTCCACCGCCTTGAGGGTTCCAAGCACACCGGTGCGGTTGCCCATGTCCGCGACGAAGGCGGGCACGAAGCGCCCGGGGTCCACGAAGAAGCGGTAGACGACGTGCGTGCGCTCCGGCCCCACGGACCGCACCTGCCAGCTGCCCTCGTTGGTCCTCAGACGTTCGATGCTGTGGCGGTGTGGCAGCCTGTCCGGGTCGGCCACCCACCTCTGGCGGAAGGTGCCCGCGCCGGAGGCGTCCAGGCGCTCGTCGCAGTACGACTTCACGAGGTAGTCGCGGTTGCCGATGAAGGGCAGCTCCACGCGGGTGTAGACGTAGATGCCGCCGTCCGGCTCCGGCTTGCCCACGGTGCGAGACTCCTTCACGTAGGGCATGAAGCGAAAGAAGCGGTCCGGCTCGAGGAGTGTCGCCTGGACGGCCCACGCCGGCGCGGCGAGCTCCGCCTCCGCCCATATCTCCCGCACGGCGGTGCCCGGACGGGCCCGCGTCTTCACCACGATGGGCCCCTCGGTCACCTGCTCCCACGCCTCCTCGGCGGCGGCCGGGGACGCGAGGAGCAGCAGTGACAAGAGGCAGGTCGACGGGTGGACGGCGCTCATGAGCCCCCTTGTCCCGGGAGGGTAAGCTTGCCCCCCCGCCCTCTGGAAGCCGTGCGCCCGGCCGGGCACACGGGTGACAACAGTCGGACCGCCTGCGGACGGAGCGCCTAGTTCGGCGGCCCCAGCCGTTCGGTAGGCGGCATCCGCACCAGCAGGTCCTCCACCTCCTCGAGCACCAGGTTGAGCCGCTCCCGCACGTCCAGGGCGGCGAGCACGGCCAGCCGCTGCTCCGGGTCCTGGACGACGGCGCTGGCCACCACGTCCGCCAGGGCTCCCCCCTGCGCCCGGGCTGCCACCTGGAGCAGGCTGTCCGCCAGGGGCACGGGCAGCCGCCCGGTCATCTCCAGGAGGGCCTGCCGCAGCAGCTCCTCCTCCGGGCCATGGTACGTGGCGTCCGGCAACAGCTCGCTCTTCACCTCGCGGTAGGGGTGCGCGGGGGGAAGCTCCTCCATCATCCGCGCGCGCACCATCCCCTGGAGGAGCAGGTTGTAGCGCCCGTCCGGCAGCTCCTCGTGCCAGGCCACCACCCCTGCGCACACGAGCGGCAGGAGGGGGGGACGTCCCTCGTAGTCCGACTCCCAGCCCGCCTTCAGGCCCCCGAGCGCGATGACCCGGTCGCCCGCCAGCGCGTCCTGCACCATGGCCCGGTAGCGCGGCTCGAAGATGTGGAGCGGCAGCAGGCTGTGGGGGAAGAGGACCGCGGAGGGGAGCGGGAACACCTTCAGCCGGTCCGCCGTGCTCTGCACGCGTTCGAGGGCGTTCATGTGGCTCCACTCTCTTACGCGGGCGCCCGGCGCCCTGCACGGCATTCAGCAAGGCGTCCTGTGCCCGCGTCCGGCTGGTTTCCCGAGGAGATTCAGTTTAGAGCCGACGGCCATGTCGGACGCCTCCACCTCGCCGCTCACCACCTCTGCAAAGCCCTCCTGGACCCGCCGGCTCTACCTGAAGATGGAGGCACTGGCGTCTACCCGCTACGCCCTCGCGGCCATGCTCGCCGTCTCGGTGGTCGACGGCTCGTTCTTCCCCGTGCCCCCCTTCGCGCTGCTGGTGCCCATGGTGCTGGCCCAGCCGAAGGCGTGGGTGCGTCTGGCGGTGCTGGGCACCGTCTTCAGCATCGCCGGCGGCTTCCTCGGCTACTACTTCGGGGTGCTCATCCACGACGGCGCCATGTCGTGGATGAACATCGACCTCGACGCGCGCATCCACTCCGACCGGCTGGGCGTCGACGCCACCCTGGGCGAGCTGCTGACGAAGAACTTCTGGTTCCTCGCGCTGCTCTGCTCCATCCTGCCCACCCCCTTCAAGGTGGTGGCCATCGGCGCCGGCATGACGGGCGTCTCGCTGGAGAGCTTCTTCCTCGCGGCGGTCCTCGGCCGCTCCGCGCGCTTCTTCGGCGTGGCTGGCGCGCTGCGCTTCGTCGGCCCGACCGCGCGGCGCTGGCTGCGCGTCTAGAGGAAGGCCGGGCGGACGGTCCGTGTTGCAATGGCTCCCCGTCGCCTGCGTAGGGGATGGGACTAGGAGGAGCCACACACCATGTCCAGGCCTGGCGTCGCCGCGCTGCTGTCCTTCATCGTCCCGGGGGTGGGGCAGCTCTACAACGGGGACATCCTCCGCGGCATCTTCTGGCTCGTCATCACCCCCGGCTTCTGGGTGGGCAGCGGAGGCATGCTCGGGTGGGTGTGTCACGTCATCGCCGCAGCCACGGCGTTCAACCGCGCGGAGCAGAAGGAGCGCGGGGGAAGTCTGCCGACGCGGCTGTAGGGATGCGCGGAGCGCCCGGGGGCGTCCTGTAGAGGACGGACGCCCCTTGGGCCATGGACGGGACGTTGCGCCTGTGTCCGCATGTGGGGTGGAGAGCTTCCGCTCGACAACGCTTCCGGCCGGCGCAGCGTGCGCCTCCCTGTCACCTGCGGGCAACGCGATTAGACTCTGGCTCGCGCGCCAGCGGTGACGGCGCCTTCACCGAGGGGTGACCCATGTGGATGGCGGGTTGGGGACTGCTGCTGGCCGCGCTGTTGCCGCTGGTGCTGGTGCGCCCGGCCGCGCGTGCGCCGGTGCCGGTGCGGGCGCGGCGGGCGCAGTCGCCGCGTCGTCGCCGGTGAGTCGAGTCACATCCTCTCCGCAAAGTGGCAAGCCACGTGCGCTGAAGGAACCCCATCGTCGAGCGTCCGGAGCTCCGGAGACTCGCCGCGGCAGCGGGCCCGCTCCCCCTCCGTCAGGCGGGCGTAGAGGGGGCAGCGCGGGTGGAAGACGCAGCCTGGGGGTGGGCTGAGCGGCGAGGGAACGTCTCCGTCCAGCACCACGCGCGCGCGCCGCCGCCCCGGACGCGGGTCCGGCACCGCGGAGAGGAGCGCGTCCGTGTAGGGGTGACGGGGTCGTGCGAAGAGGGTCTCGCGCGGCGCCTCCTCCACGAGCCGACCGAGGTACATCACCGCCACCCGGTCCGCCACGTGCTCCACCACGCGCAGGTCGTGGGAGATGAAGAGGAAGGTGAGGCCGCGCTCGGCCTTGAGCTCCATCAGCAGGTTGAGCACCTGGGCCTGCACGGACACGTCCAGCGCGGAGGTGGGCTCGTCCGCGACGAGGAGCTCGGGCTCCACCGCCAGGGCCCGCGCGATGACCACGCGCTGCCGCTGCCCGCCGCTCAGCTCGCCCGGGCGCCGCTGTCCGGCCTCGGGCCTCAGGCCCACGCGCTCGAGCAGCGCCGCCACTCTCGCCTGTCGCTCCGCACGCGACAGCTGCGGGTGGTGCACGAGGAGGCCCTCGGCCACCGCGTCCGCGATGCGCATGCGCGGGTTGAGGGCCGCGCCCGGGTCCTGGAAGACCATCTGCATGCGGCGGCGCAGGCGGCGCAGGCGCTCGCCCGAGAGCGCCGTCACCTCGTCGTCTCCGAGGAAGACGCGGCCCGAGGTGGGCCGTGTGAGACCGAGCACCAGGCGTCCCACCGTGGACTTGCCGCAGCCGCTCTCGCCCACGAGCGCAAGCGTGGTGCCTGTGGGGATGGAGAGGCTCACGCCGCTGACGGCGTGCACCTCTCCGCGCGCGCGGCCGAGGAGGGAGGGGGTGACGGAGAAGCGCTTGTGGAGTGCTTCGGCGCGCAGGAGGGGGGAGGCGCGTGAAGCTCCCCTCTCCTCGGGGAGAGGGGAAGGGTGAGGGGCCGTCACTGCGTCACCCTTCATGTGCCCTCCGACAGCGGAAGGTGGCAGCGGTGACCGCCCTCCGCCTCTTCGCTCCACGCGGGAGCCTCGGCGCGGCAGCGCTCGTCCGCGCGCGGGCAGCGCGGATTGAAGCGGCAGCCGGAGGGCGGAGCGCGCATGTCCGGCACCATGCCCGGAATCTCGACGAGGCGCTCCCGCCGCTCGCCCGGGAGGGGAAGGCTCGCCAGGAGCCCCGCGGTGTACGGATGGCGCGGCCGGGTGAGGACGCGCGCGGCCGGGCCCCGCTCCACCAGCTGCCCCGCGTACATCACCATCACCTCGTCGCACCACTCCGCCACCAGCCCCAGGTCGTGGCTGATGAGGAGCACCGCCATGCCCGTCTCCGCCTGCAGCCGCGCGAGCAGCGCCATCACCTGCGCCTGCACCGTCACGTCCAGCGCGGTGGTGGGCTCGTCCGCAATCAGCAGCTGTGGCCCGCACGCGAGCGCCATGGCGATGCACACGCGCTGCCGCATGCCGCCGGAGAGCTCGTGCGGCCAGGCGTCCACGCGCACCCCGGCGTCGGGGAGGCCCACGCGCGTCAGGAGCTCCACCGCGCGCCGGCGCCGCTCGGCGCGACCGAGCCCCTGGTGCACGAGCAGCCCCTCCGTCACCTGCTCACCCACGCGCATGCGCGGGTTCAGCGCCGCCGCAGGGTCCTGGAACACCATGGCCACCTTGTTGCCGCGCAAGGTGCGCCACCTCCGCTCGTCGGTGGCCGTGAGGCGCTCGCCACCCAGGCGAAGCTCGCCCTCCACCTGCACACCCGGCGCGTCGAGGAGCCCCATCAGCGCCTGCGCGGTGACGCTCTTGCCACTCCCGCTCTCCCCCACCAGCCCCACCCGCCGCCCTTGCGTGAGCGAGAAGCTGACGCCGTCCACCGCCCGCAGTCGCCCACCCGCGGTGGCAAAGGACACGGAGAGTCCCTCCACCTCGAGCAGCGGAGCGCCGGGCGGCATGGAGGGCGTCCTGGACGCAGCCGCTCCGCTCATGCGCTCCTCCCGGACGCGCGGGCCAGCGCACCCTGCCCCGTCCACTGGAACGCGATGACGACCAGGAAGAGCAGCAGCAGCGCCGGCGGCAGCACGCCCCACGCTCCCCGCATGAGCGTCGTGTAGTTGAGCCCGATGAAGGTGCCGAGCGACGCCTCGCGGGCCGGCAGCCCGAAGCCGAGGAAGCTCACCGTGGACTCGGCGAGGATGGTGGCGGGGACCCGCAGGAGGAAGATGGCCAGGACGTAGTCCCAGGCGAAGGGGAGGAGGTGCCGCACGAGGATGCGCCACCGCCCCGCCCCCACCGCACGCGCCGCGAGCACGAAGTCCTGCCCCTCCAGCGTGCGCAGCCGATTCTGGATCTGCCGCGTGGGCGCCGCCCAGCTCACCACCGTCAGTGACAGCACCACCACGAGGAACGGCGCCGGACGGAAGCCCGCCCAGGCGTCCTGCAGGAGGCTCACCCCGAAGCCGATGAGGATGAGCACCAGCACGTCGGGAATCGCGAAGAAGAGGTCCGCCACCTTCTCCACGAGCAGGTCCGCGCCGCGGCCGAAGCGGCGTGCCAGGAGCGCGAGCACCAGCGCTCCCCCCGCCGCCGCGCCTCCGGAAAGGAGGCCCACGCCCACGCTCCGGCGCAGGCCCACGAGCGTCCGCCCGCACACGGTGTCCGTGGCGGGGAACGTCGGGTCCGCGCCGAAGGGGCACGTCGGCAGGAACGGGGCCTCTGCGAGGGGCTCGTAGAGGACGGAGGCGAGCAGCAGCGCCCCCATCAGCGCGAGGCCCACCCTCAGGCGCCACGTGGGGCTCATGGGCGTCCCTCCCTGCGGCGTGCCTGCGGGTCCAGCGCGAAGCGCAGTACGTCGGTCGCCAGCGAGACGAGCAGCAGCAGCGAGGCGAAGACGGTGGTGGCGATGACCACCAGCGCCAGCTGCTTGTTGCGCGCGGCGTCCACGTAGAGGAAGCCGAAGTAGGTGACGTTGAACAGCTTCTCCGCCACGAAGCTGCCGGCAAGCAGCGCGGTGGCCACGGGCGGGAGCGCGTCCAGCACCGCGAGGAAGGCGTTGGGCAGCGCGTGCCGCAGGAGCACGCCGCCGGCGCCGCGCCCCCGCGCCTTCGCGGCCAGCGCGTAGGGCCGGGCCAGCTCGGCGCGAAGGGCGTCGTGCAGCACGGTGCCCACGAAGGCCGCCGGCCCCACCGCCACCACGAGCGCGGCCACGGGCTCGAACGCCGCACGCTCCTCGTCCCCCGCAGCCAGCCCCGTCAACAGGGCGACGCCGAGCGCCAGCACGAACGTGGGCGTCGCGTAGACGAGCGAGGGCAACAGCTGCAGCGCGCCGTCCAGCCGCCGCTCGCGAGCCACCACCCGTCCGAGCGCCCACGCCACGCCGAGTCCCAGTGCGAAGAGGAGCCCGAGCCCACCGATACGCAGGCTGCCCAGGAGCGCCCGGCCCACCTCCGCCCCCGTGTAGCTGCGCTCTCCGTGTCCCAGCCGCTCGCCCGCCACGAGCTTCTGCCACGGCCGCAGGAAGCCCCACGGCTGCCCGAGCCCGAGGTCCGCCTCCAGCTGGCGGGAGATGGAGCGCAGCGACTCGTTCTTGCTGTCCGCGTCCGGCTTCAGCGGCAGGAGCGCCACCAGCTGGTAGGCGAGCAGCGCGGTGAGGGGGATGAGGGCCGCGTCGCGGAGGACGCGCAAGGTGAGGCGCACCATCTTTAGGTCAGCTCCCCGCGGGCTTGCGCAGGGCGAGCGTGCGCAGGGTGAGGAAGTTGAACGGGTCCACGCCCAGGCCCGACACGTGGCTGCGGCGCAGGAAGTAGCGGTCCGGGAAGAAGATGGGCACCAGCACCACGTGCTCCTGGAGCAGCATCCGCTGCGCCTCGGTGTAGAGGGCACGCATGGCAGGAGGCTCCATCTCCCCCGCCGCGCGGTCCAGCAGCGCCGCGAAGTCCTGGATGGCGCGGCCACCCGAGAGCTTCTGCCATTCGGTGTAGTGGGCGCCGCCGGGCTCGAAGACGGTGAAGAACGTCTGCGGGTGCGCGAAGTCCGCGCCGGTGCGACGCAGGAACAGATCGTGCCGGACGCTGCCGTCGGAGGCGCGGATGTCGCTCGTGAAGTTGGCCGTCGTCACCACCGTCACCTTCAGGCCCACCGCGGCGAGCTGCCGGCGCACGGCATCCGCAATGGCCACCTCCGGAAGGAAGGTGCCTCCACCGCGCACCAGCAGGGTGAGCTCGCGCCCCGCGTCCTTCGCCTCGGCCAGCCTCGCCCGGGCGAGCGCCACGTCGTGTCGAGGGAAGCCCACGGCCTCGGGCGCCTCGGGGGAGACGGCGCCGGGCAGCTCGGGTGGAAGGTACGTGCGCGCGGCGCGCGCCGTGGGGAGGAGCCCCGCCACGAGCGCGGAGGGCTCCACCGCCGCGGCGATGGCCTGGCGCAGCGGGAGGCTCATGCGGGCGGTGTTGAGGCCGAGGTAGTACACCGACAGCAGCGGCTGACGTTGAAGCTCCCCGGGCGGGGCGGAGGCGAGCGCGGAGGGCTCGTCCATGAAGAGGAAGTCCAGCTTGCACTGGCCGTAGAGGATGGGCGCGAGGTCCGCCTGGAGGACGGTGAGGCGCTCCACCCCGCCCTGCTCCCCCTGGAAGTGCGGGTTGGCCGTCAGCCGCAGCGTCTGCGCCACGCGGTCGAAGCGCTCCACCTGGAAGCGCCCGAGCACCCGCGGGAGTCCGCCCTCGGGCTCGTCGAAGTAGCGCTGGATGGCCTCTTCGCTCTTGCCCACGAGGTCGAACGACGGCGCGGGGAAGAAGCTGTAGACGTACGCCACGCGCGAGAGGAAGTAGCTGCGCGGGCCGACGAGCGTGACGCGCAGGGTATGCTCGTCCACGGCCACGACGCCCGCCTTCTCGAGCGCCGCCTGCACCGCCTGCGCGCGCGCCGCGGGTGAGAGGTCCTCCCGCTCCCGCGCGCGGATGACATCCTCGGCGCCCTCCACGTCCAGGAACGTCCCGGGCTCGAAGCCGAGGAGCGCGCGCCGCCACCCCACCACGAAGTCAGGTGCGGTGAGGCGATGGACTCCGTCGCTCCACAGCACGTCGCGCCGGAGGTGGAAGGTGTACACCTGGCGGGGCGAGGGGCCCGGCAGCGTGGACACCTCCCACGACTCCGCCAGGTCCGGCACCGGCTGGTGCGTCCGCGCGTCGAGCCGGGTGAGGCCCCGCATCATCGCGTGGAGGACGGGGTAGTTGGTGTAGCTCTGCTCGCGGCTGCGGCTCCAGTCCAGCGTGTTGGGCAGGCTGGAGATGGCCACCCGCACCTGTCCGGGCGTGGGCAGGCAGGCGCCGTCCGGCCCCCTGAGTCCATCCCGCGAGGGGCAACCTGCGCACAGGCAGAGCGCGAGGAGCGTGGGCAGCAGCGGGAAGGGACGGGGTGTGGGCGGCACGGTGGGGAGGCCCCGAGTGTAACCTCAAAGACACCCCAACCGGGTGGAGGGGCTCGCCCGCCCCTTTCTCTCTCAGCCCGCCAGCACCCGGCCGAGCGCCTCCGCGTCCCCCACCACCGCGGTGGGCCCCTCCGCCTCGAGCTCCTCGGGACGGAAGCCCCAGCGGACGCCGACCACGGCCATGCCCGCGCTGTGCGCGGTGCGCATGTCCACCGCCGTGTCCCCGACGAGGGCACACGCCCCGGGCGCCACGCCGAGCTTCGCCGCGAGCGCCAGCGCGGAGGTGGGGTCCGGCTTGCGGGGGAAGACGCCGGGCCGCTCTCCCCACACCTCCGCGAAGGGCACCCCGCCGAGGAGCCGCCGGACGATGTCGCGCGTGAAGGCGTGGGACTTGTTGCTCAGCACCGCGAGGCGCTGCCCCCGCGCCGCGCACGCCGCGAGCATCGCCTCCACGCCCGGGTAGGGCCTGGTGCTGTCCACCAGGTGCTCCGCGTAGTATTCGCGCCAGGCCGAGAGGAGGGAGGCGCGCTGCGCCTCGTCCGCCCAGGGCGCCGTCGTCTCCACGAGCCGCACCACACCCTCACCGACGTAGCGCCGGTAGTCGTCCAGCGGGTGTGGGGGCTGTCCGTGGAGGGAGAGCGCGTGGTTCATCGCCCGGCCGATGTCGGCGAGCGAGTCCACCAGCGTCCCGTCGAGGTCGAAGAGGACTGCGGAGAAGCGCACTCAGGGCTCGGCGCTCGCCGAGGCGCCGGACTCGTCACTCTTGGACATCACCGCGAAGTTGATGTTCCCGTACCCCGCGGTGGCGCAGGAGTACATCACCTTCTTGAGCACCTTGAAGGGGACCGCCTTGTCGCCCTGGATGTTGACGTCGCCCTTGAAGCCGGCGGCGTCACCCCCGGAGGCGCGCAGGTCCTCGTACTGCTTCTTCATCTCGCGCAGCTTCTCCTCGAGCGGCGGGATGTTGAGGTACTCCTCGCGGTTGACGTCGTCGATGGTGGCCACCACCTGCCCGGAGACGGACACCTCGTTGGCCGAGACGAGCACCACCGGCACCATCTCCACCTCCTTGACGTTGGCCGCCTCGGGGAGGGTGATGTCCTTGCGCATGTTCAGCACCTCGCCCGTCGCCGAGAAGTTGGCGATGAGGAAGAGGACGATGATGACGAACATGTCCACGAGCGGGGTGATGAGCAGGTCCGCCAGGCCCGTCCTCCTGGAGGCCACGTCCCCACCGAACATCTTCATCTTCGAAAGCCGCTTGCCGTAGCGCTTGCCGGGGGTCTTGATGGCCATGGGCTCTTTTCCGGGTGTGGCTTCGTGGGCGAAGGCGAGAAGGTCAGCCGAGGGCTGCCTGGACGGAGACGCTGGGGAGCCCCGCGCCGATGCACTCGTCGATGATGCGCACCAGGTCCTCGTAGCGCACGGCATCCTCGGACTGGATGGTGATGATGGACTGGTCCGGCAGCTGCGCCTTGACCTCCTTCAGCTTCGCCACGAGCCGGGTGAGGTCCATCTTCTCCTTGCTGTCGCGGGTGAGCGGGAAGACCTCCGGCTGCACCGTGCCCACGGCGAGCTTCGCCTCGGTGGGCGTGAGCAGCAGGGTGACCGGGATGGTCTTGTCCGGCTGCTGCTCGGTGTCCGGGTCGGACGGGCCTCCGGACTGCGCCACCTGCAGGCGTCCAATCTGCGTCCACACCGCCGTCATGATGAGGAAGGCGATGGTGACCGCCATCAGGTCGATGAAGGGGACGAGGTTGATGGTGGTGTCGAGCGGCTTCTTCTTGCTGCCCTTGCCACCCGTCCCCAGCTCCATGCCGCCGGCCATGCTGACTCCCTCCTGCCTTAGCCCCTGTGCCCCTCACCGGGGCAGCCTGGGCTTCAAGTACGACTCGAAGCGAAACGCCTTAGAGGGCAGCCCTCAGTCGTCGTCGCGCGAGGAGGCGGAGATGGTGGCGTTCTTGAACTTCTCGCGGTTGGCGATGATGAGGTTCAGCACCGACACGGACGCCTCGTTCATGTCGTTGATGATGGCCTGGGTGCGGCCCATCAGCACCGAGAAGGCCACCAGCGCCGGGACGGCCGTGAGGAGCCCGAAGGCGGTGCAGTTCATCGCCTCGGAGATGGAGCCCGCGAGCACCGTGGCCTTGTCCGCGGGGCTCACGAAGGCCACCGCCTCGAACGCGCCGATGAGGCCGGACACCGTGCCGAGGAGGCCCGTGAGCATGGCCGCGTTGCCGAGCATGGCCAGGTAGCCGGTGCGGGCCTCGATGCGCGGCGTCTCGCGCAGGGCCGCCTCGTCCAGCGCCGCCTGCACCTCGTCCTCGCCCTTCGGCACGTTCATCAGGCCGGCCTTGATGACGTTCGTCAGCGGGGTGGGCTTCTGGCCGGCCACGTAGTTGATGGCCCGGTCCAGGTCACCCGCGTAGATGTGCTTCTTCAGCCCGCGCAGGAAGCCGTCCTTGCTGATGGAGGCCGAGCCGTACAGGACGATGACGCGCTCGACGATGATGGCCACCGCGACGATGAGGCAAAGCGCGATGGGGTACATGCCCCACTTGCCCGCCACCCACCGCTTGGCGAGGTCTTCCAGGAGGGAGCCACTGGCCTCGCCGCCTGGGAGTTCCGTGGTGGCGAGCAGGGCGAGCTTGTTCAGGAACGTCACGTTCATTGCGCTTGGCCTCCGGATGGCACCGTATCGGTTCGGCGGCGACCGCCGGGACTCCTGACCCTCCCGCCCCCCGGACACCTGCGGGAATGGGCGGGTCAGGCTTCAAAAGCTGGAAATGCAGGGGCTGCTGGGCTTCAAGACGAGGGGTCAGGACCCAGCGCAGGTTATGTGTCACCCGGTGCGGGGTGTCAAGGTGGGGAAAGCGCCGTTAACTAGCGGAATCATTCAAGAATCCGGCACCGAACGGGCGGACGAGCCCCTGCTTTTCTGCACCGGACAGATTGCTCGGCTACGGTCGTACGGCGAGGCCTTGCGCCCCGGCTCCGCCCCGGGCAGAAGGGCCGCCTTCGTCTCGGAACAAGGAGCGTCGAGGGATGGCCACGCTGGTGCTGGTGCGGCACGGCAAGTCGCTGTGGAACGCGGAGAATCGCTTCACCGGATGGGTGGACGTGCCGCTGACGGAGGAGGGCCGGGACGAGGCGCGGAGGGCGGCGCGGCACCTCTCGGGCATGCGCTTCGACGTGGCGTACACCTCCGTGCTGTCGCGGGCGCAGGAGACCCTGGACATCATCCTCCGGGAGCTCGGGCAGAAGCCGCCCATCATCCGTGACGTGGCGCTCAACGAGCGGCACTACGGAGACCTGCAGGGGCTCAACAAGGCGGACACCGCCGCGCGCTATGGCGAGGAGCAGGTGAAGCTGTGGCGCCGCTCCTACGACGTGGCGCCCCCGGGCGGCGAGTCGCTCGAGCTCACCGCAAAGCGCACCCTCCCCTTCTTCGACCGCGCCATCGCCGGGGACCTGCGGCAGGGCAAGTCGGTGCTCGTGGCGGCGCACGGCAACAGCCTGCGCTCCATCGTGATGGAGCTGGACGCCCTCACGCCCGAGCAGGTCGTGGCGCTGGAGCTCGCCACCGCGGTGCCGCTCGTCTACGAGCTGGACGAGAAGCTGAAGGTGAAGGGCAAGCGCGTCCTGACGTGACGGCGGTGGGCCCGCCCCTGGCGACGCGCGGTGGGGCCAGGGTAGCTTCACGGCCACGAATGCCCCCTTCACGCATCCTGCTCGTGGAAGACGTGCAGCTCCACAAGGCCCTCGCCCTCGAGCTGCTCTCGGCGCGGGGTCACAGCGTGACGGTGGCGGGCAGCGCGGGTGACGCACTGGGCCTGCTCGCCCGCGAGCGCTTCGACGCGGTGCTGGTGGACCTGCACCTTCCGGACGGGGGCGGCGAGGCGGTGCTGGAGGGGCTGAACGGCTCGCTCCCGGTGGTTGCGTTCAGCGCGCACGAAGAGCCCGAGGCCCAGCTCAAGGCGCGCGGCTTCGCGGGCCGCGTCCTCAAGCCGCTCGATGCGCAGCGCTTCGCCCAGCAGGTGGAGGCGTTCCTGCCGGGACACGGGCGCCTCGGCGGGCTCCGGGCGGAGGCGGAGGCGGAGGCGGAGGCGGAGGCGGAGGCGGATGCGCTGGGGCCGCTCCTCGAGGACCTCCTCGAGCGCTTCGCGCGCACCCTGCCTGGCCAGGTGGAGACACTCTCGACGCTCCTCGCCGACGCGCGCGCGAACCCCAAGGACGCCGACCGCCAGCAGCGGCTGCGGGCCCTCGCCCACCAGCTGCGCGGCACCTGCGGAAGCTACGGCTACGACGCCGTGGGCGCCGCGTGCGCACAGATGGAGGACGTGCTGGAGGCGTTCGGCGCGCACCCCTCGGCGAAGATGTGGGAGGCGCTGGAGGGCATGCTCGCGGATGCGCGCGCGGGGCTGGCAGCGCGGCCTTCTACCTGAGGCCCGTGGCGCATCAAGGTCACGACGAGCTCGGTTGGGCGTTCGAGACAGGGAACGTCGAGCCGTTGCTGGTGTTCGAATCGGCTGCGGAGAGTGTGCTCTACCCCAGGTGAATCCTGTGACGTACTTGCTCTGGGGGGGACGGGGGGCTGGACGGGCTGTGACGCGGAGGCTCGGTGCGGCCCGGAGACACGC